>DATLZX010000217.1:0-3059 GCA_035573795.1 Pyrinomonadaceae bacterium
TGGAAAAACTCGGAGTTTTTACAAGGGTAATGTCGGCTATTGACATACCACAGCTGGCAGAGCCGTTCATTCGCCGCAGGGCCATTAGGCATTTGGAAAAAATGCGTGTTGTAATATTTGCCGCAGGCACCGGCAATCCGTATTTTACCACTGATTCGGCTGCTGCCTTGCGGGCTCTGGAAATCAAAGCAGACGTGATATTCAAGGCTACAAAAGTGGATGGAATATACTCCGCCGATCCGATGATTTTTCCGGACGCTACCCGGTTTGAAAAAATCACTTTTCAGGAAGTGCTCGAACAGCAATTGAAAATAATGGATGCATCTGCCATCTCGCTTTGCATGGATAATAAACTGCCAATAATGGTTTTCAATATGCGAAAACCCGGAAATATTCTTAAAGCGGTTGCGGGCGATTTGACCGTGGGAACTTTGGTAACCAATTCCGGTTCTGCAGGCACGTCAGCCTGATTTTTTCACAATTTTAATCAATTTTAATTCTTTTAAAGTCAGCAGTTTTTAATTTTCTAATTTTCATTTTTTTCCTTTTTTGTATAAAGAAGTTGTATGAGTGTACAAAGCGTATTGGCTGAAACCAAGCCCAAAATGGAATCAGTAATCGAAGACCTTAAGCGTAAGCTCCTGAATGTAAGGACCGGCAGGGCAAGCGTTGGACTGCTGGATTCTGTTCATGTCGATTACTACGGAACTATGACTCCGCTCAATCAAATGGCTTCGATTGCCGTTCCAGAGCCGCAGCTAATCACAGTTCAACCTTGGGATATCTCTCAGATTTCAGCGGTCGAGAAAGCGATTATTGCCGCTAATCTCGGGCTGACCCCGTCAAATGACGGTAAAATCATCCGCCTGCCTGTACCGCCGCTGAATGAAGAGCGCCGCAAGCAGTTGGCAAAGCAGGTGCACGAGATAGCAGAGGAACATAAAGTTGCCATCAGAAACATTCGTCACACTGCAAACGACGCTTTAAAGAAGATGCTTAAGGAAAAGCAGGTCTCTGAGGACGAAGAGCGTTCAGGACTCGATGAAGTGCAAAAATTAACTAATAACTACATCTCAAAAATCGAAGAACTGGCAAAAAATAAGGAAGCCGAGATAATGAGCGTTTAACTTGTTGTTTAGCAGGCTTTAACTTGAATGGTTTTAATAGATACGACCCATTATAAAAAAAGAACCTAATTTAGGTTCTTTTTTTTTCATTATGCGCTTATTTTTTCGCTTCTATTTTGTTTTAAATAAAGGGTTTTATGCCGAGCAATCTCTTTTTATTACAAAATCCCTTCCGGCTTGGATTGTAAATCCTGGATACTTTTACAAAAACATCTTTTTTATCGCCGGATTTTCAGCTATTGATTATACTCTCTGCAGATTCGCGTATTTTTCAATCAATTTTTTCAAGCCATAGCCCGGAAAGCTTATTGTCAGTTTTACGTTATCTCCGCTGCCTTCCCTTCTCAGTACCAGCCCGCGGCCATATTTTTCATGTCGCACCTGAGTTCCGGCTGTAAATGCTTCCTGATGGCGGTTTTCGGCTTTTGAAGGCGCGGCATTTTCGCCGAAAGCCTTCAACCTTTCAAAAGGTGTTGATTTTTCTGCTGGTTTTTGAGGCTCCTTTGCAAACTCATTTTGCAAGGACCCGCCGGGCCGACCTTTTTCAGCTGTTGTTTCATCCAAAAAAGCCCTCTGAGGATATCCGTCAGTACTTTTATCATTTGACTGACCGAGAGGTTCGCTTTGCGCCGAAGGTGCCGAAGCCTGAAATCCTTTTTTATCAAGCTTTTGAGCCCTGGATCTGAAAAACTCTGTGATAGCCTCTACGCTGTTATATGTTTTGCCCGGCCATTCAGTTTTTGGTGAAGCTATTGGTTTAGGTGGGGCTGGTTGTTTAGCTTCCAAAGCCTTGATCGAGCTCTCGCTGTCATTCGTAATTGTTGGCCTACGGGCTGATGTTTTATGGCTGCCTGCTGCAAGCGATAACCAGGACATCCCATCCGAGATATCCTCTATTACCGTTCTGTCTATTTCATCCAAAAATTGCGATGGTTCCGAGGGTACATCTTCTCCATAGAACCTGCGGCGCATTGCGTGGGTAAGATAAAGCAGTTTTTGTGCCCTCGTGATTGCAACATAGGCAAGCCGCCTTTCCTCCTCGAGCTCCGATTGGTCATCCAGGCTTCTTGAATGCGGAAAGATGCCATCCTCAAGTCCGACCAGAAACACAATAGGAAACTCCAAACCTTTTGCGGCATGTATGGTCATCAAGGTAACCCTTGAGCGTTCGTCAATGCCATCTGCATCCGAAGTTAATGCTGAATGGTCAATAAACTCACGCAATCCATCCAGGCCATTAGCATTATATTCTGCCGCAGCGTTGACCAGCTCTTCGAGGTTTTCGAGCCGGCCAAGTGATTCCTCGGTATTTTCGGCACGAAGCATTGCTGCATAGCCGCTTTCCTCGATAGCACTTACCAGCAGATCGGAAACAAAATTCTGATTAGCTCCATCAGATTCGGCCTTGCTCTTAATTTTCTCGATAAATTGGATAAAAGATAGAAGGGCGTTTTTGCTCCGTATGCTCAGGCTGTCCGAAGTCACCAGAACTTTGGCCGATTCCCATAATGAGCTGCCGCTGGCTTTCGAATGATCAGCGATTTTTGCAAGCGTAGTTTTACCCAAACCGCGCGGCGGGGTATTGTAAACCCTTTCAAAGGCAGCATTATCTCTCGGGTTCAGCGCCAGCTTAAGGTATGAAATTACGTCCTTGATTTCCTGCCTTTCATAGAATGAAAAGCCGCCAACAATGTTATATTCTATTCGAGCACGCCTCAGGTATTCCTCGAACAAACGCGATTGGGCATTGGTTCTATAAAGGACTGCAATCCGGCTGGCGGGGTCAGCGGCAAGGTGCCTTTCGATTTCCGAGACGCAAAACCCTGCTTCTTCTTCAGCATTTCTCGCCTGGTAATAAAAGATTTTTTCTCCGGTCGGATTTTCCGTCCAGAGCTGCTTCTTTTTCTGAAAACGATTGTTTTCTATTATCGA
>DATLZX010000218.1:0-2286 GCA_035573795.1 Pyrinomonadaceae bacterium
CCGGCCTGGTATTCCGCAGGCTGCCCCGCGGGGCTTTTCCTACGGCCGTTCTTACTGCGGAAACTATGACTGCATTTTTCATGGTTTTGTATTCCTAAATCGGTTTTTAATTGCTTTCAAAAAATTTTTTAACTTTCAAAAGTTTGGCCAAAAGTTTAGCTAACTTAAATTTCGGTAATTGCCGCTTACTGCTGAATCAGGCTTTTTCTTTTTTTAAATGTTTCGTAGTTTTCAACTCTGAGTGCCTGAAACAGCTCACCAAATGATCATTTACGATTCCTACAGCCTGCATGAATGCATAGATTATGGTTGAGCCTACAAAACTGAAATCTCTTTTTTTGAGGTCTTTAGAAATTGCATCTGAAATATCGGTTTTCGCCGGAACTTCACTAATGCTTCGCCAGTGATTGATGATTTGTTTTCCGGCCGTAAATCCCCATATATAATTGCTGAATGAGCCAAACTCTTTTTGAACTTTGATGAAAGCATTTGCATTATTTACTGCTGACAAAATCTTCAATCTATTTCTGACGATGCCCGGATTTTGCAGGAGTTTTTCGAGCTTTTTATCCGTGTATTTTGCGACTTTAGCGGGATCGAAATTATCGAAAGCCTTTCGGTAATTTTCACGTTTTGAAAGTATAGTATCCCAGCTCAAACCTGCCTGAGCCCCCTCCAGTATCAAAAATTCGAACAGAAGCCGGTCGTCCCTAACCGGTACTCCCCACTCATTGTCATGATATGAAATCGCCAGATCATTTTTAGCCCAGGGACAGCGGCTGACACTTTTCATATTTTTCGCTTTATTCGACACAAGGCTTAATTTCTCAAAGGCTTACCTGTTTTGAGTATGGCAGCAATCCGTTCCTGTGTTTTGCGTTCGCCGCAGAGTGAAATAAATGCCTCGCGTTCCAGGTCGAGCAAATATTGCTCGCTCACAAGTGCTCGATGATTTAATTTTCCTCCACTCATCACGTTTGCCAATTTTGTTCCGATCAGCTCATCATGTTCAGAGATGTAGCCGCCGCGTTTCATCATATGGAGTGCTAGTTTCATTGCTGAAAATGCTTCTTCGCCAAGGACGCGGATATTCTCTCTTTGCACGGGCTGGACATAACCGGCTGAATCCAGCGCCAGAACCATTTTCTTGGCATCTGCAATAAGATGGTCTGTGTTCATCGAGATGCTGTCCACATCACGCAGGAAACCGAAAGCCCTTGCTTCCTGAGCACTTGAAGAAACCTTTGCAAGTCCGATCAATTCAAAAGTTTTCTTCAAAAATGCCAGAGGGTCCGCATCGGGAAACCTCTCGGCTGCATCCATTGCCCGCATGGTCATTTCTTTGGTGCCGCATCCAGCCGGGATCAACCCAACGCCAAACTCTACCAGCCCGATGTAGGATTCTGCGGCCGCCCTTACCCTGTCGCCATGCAGCGTGATCTCGCATCCGCCGCCGAGCGTCAGCCCGTATGGTGCGGTTACAACAGGTTTGGGAGAATAGCGCAGCCGCATTACTGCTTTTTGCAGAGCGCTAACCATTAGCGAGATTTCGTCCCATTCGCCCTCTTGTGCCGCCAGAAGTAGCAGCATAAGATTAGCTCCGGCAGAGAAATTGCCGCCCTGATTGCCTACAACCAGACCGATGAAATTTCGCTCGACTTCATCCAAGGCAAAATTCATCATTTGAACCGTATCGGCTCCAATCGAGTTCATCTTGGAATGGAATTCAAGGCAGGCAACACCGTCCCCGATATCAATCAGAGACGCTCCCGGATTTTGTTTTATTACGCCGCTTCGGTCTTTTACGGATTTAAGGATAATTACGCCCGGCCTTTCGGGGATTGGGCGATATTCGCCTTTTACCAGGTCAAAAAAGTACTCGGCACCGTTTTCATTTTTATAGAATCGGCGGGCTCCTACGGCTAGCATCTTTTCGATCGAGGGCGGGATATTTCTTCCCTCCTGCCGTAGCCTTTCAACGCTTTTTTCTAAACCGACGGCATCCCATGTTTCGAAAACGCCGATTTCCCAGCCAAACCCCCACTTGATAGCATTGTCAAGCTCAATAATAGTATCAGCTATTTCCGGAATGCGGTTGGCAGAGTAGCAAAAAACCTTAGACATCGTTTTCCACAAAAACTCGCCGACTTTATCCGTACCCCAGACAAGAGTTTTTATCCTGTCCGGCAGGCTCTCAATGGATTTTGCAGCCTCTAGTGAGGCAAATTTTGATTTGGTCTGCGGTTTATATTGGAAAGTTTCGAGGTCCAATTCCAGAATCTGGCT
>DATLZX010000219.1:0-3565 GCA_035573795.1 Pyrinomonadaceae bacterium
GAGTACCGTTATAGACTGCCCGAAATGCGGTGGCGCCAGGCTGCAGCCGGCCAGCCTCTCGGTAAAAATCAATTCAAGAGGCATTGCGGAATATACATCCGTACCAATCACAAAGGCACTAAAACTTTTCGAAGAAATTAAGCTCAACCAAAGAGAGGAAAAGATCGCCGGGCTGGTTTTACGAGAGATTATCAACAGACTTAAATTTCTAGATACCGTCGGATTGGGTTATTTGACATTGAACAGGTCCTCGCAATCACTTTCAGGCGGCGAAGGCCAAAGGATTCGCCTGGCCGCCCAGATCGGCTCAAAGCTGCGCGGAGTGCTTTATGTGCTTGACGAACCCAGCATAGGACTGCATCCACGCGACAATAACAAGCTGATCGAAACACTATGCGAACTTCGAGACCTTGGCAACACAATTCTTGTCGTCGAACATGATGAGGAAACGATTAGAAGCGCCGATTACGTAGTTGACCTGGGCCCGCTTGCAGGGACGCACGGCGGCGAGGTAATTGCAACGGGCAAACCCGCCGAGATTACAAAAAGCGATGCTTCGATTACGGGAAAATACCTCTCCGGACAGCTAAGTATAGAGATTCCAGAATTTCGCCGCCTGCCAAATGCGAATAAATTGATTCTCAGAGGTGCCCGCGGACATAACCTGAAAAACGTTACTGTCGAATTCCCTCTCGGGCTTTTCATTGTTGTTACAGGAGTTTCAGGATCGGGCAAATCATCTTTGATTACAGAAACGCTTTATCCGGCCTTGAGCTATTATCTTTATAATTCAACCGCCTGGAGCCTGGAATACGACTCTATTGAAGGGCTGGAGTTAATAGACAAGGTAATTGAAATAGACCAATCGCCAATCGGCCGGACTCCAAGATCTAATCCGGCCACATATACCGGGCTATTTACACCAATCCGGGACCTGTTTGCCATGCTGCCAGAGGCTCGCCAGCGAGGTTATAAGGCCGGAAGGTTTTCATTCAACGTCAAAGGCGGACGCTGCGAGGCTTGCGAAGGCGATGGCCTGAAAAAGATCGAGATGAGCTTTTTGCCAGACGTTTATGTAACATGCGATGTTTGCCGCGGTAAAAGATACAATCGCGAAACACTTGCAGTGAAATATAAGGATTACTCAATAGCAGATATCCTTGACCTTACGATTGAAGAAGCTCTTCCGGTTTTGGAAAACATACCTCAGATCAAACAAAAATTGGAAACACTGATAGACGTCGGGCTCGGCTATATTCAGTTAGGCCAATCTGCTACTACACTTTCAGGCGGTGAAGCTCAGCGAATAAAGCTTGCAAAAGAGCTCTCAAAGAGGGCAACCGGCAAAACGATTTATATCCTTGACGAGCCGACGACAGGGTTGCACTTTGCAGATGTGCACAAGCTGCTCGATGTGCTCCAGCGCCTTGTGGATACCGGAAACACTGTTATCGTGATAGAACATAACCTGGACGTTATAAAATCTGCTGATTACATAATTGATCTCGGACCTGAAGGCGGCGAAGGCGGCGGCAGAATAATTGCAGCCGGTACGCCTGAAGAAGTCGCCCGCATACGCCGAAGCCATACCGGCCAGGCTCTTAGGAAAATTCTCTAATTATTTTTCGCAGCTTCAAGACAAATAAATTACTGGATCAGATATTCCCGGAATTGCCCAAAAAACAGGTTTTATTCTGTTCTGGGTAAATATTTTGCCTCGAGACTGATTCGTGACCACTGTTTTATCAGGCAATAGCCCATACCTTGCATTTTTACCGATAACTTTCTTACGAGTAAATTGTCAAAAATAACCTAAACCACTACTGGCTGAAAAAACTCTTTACAAATATAAATTTAGTATTACAATTAGAATAGTTCTAATTCTTGTTTTTAGATAAAGGGTAAGTTTGAAAGCCGGCGGATTGAAGATTTGCCGCCTCAGTAGAAGTGTATGCCGGGGAAGCAGGCAAGAGAGACTTTGAATGAGATTTTCTGATTCGCAAATTCTTACTTCATGAGAAGATCCATTTTGAAAGCAGCACTGGCTTCCAAAGATTTAACCGAGTCTGAACCTTCGGTTGAATTGCGTTTTTGTGGAGATTTTCACGGGTCGGAGTTTTTGGCTATCTCTGATTCAGCCAGGCAATATCACAAAATTGCGGCACTTTTTTCAATCGGCGGTTTTCGGCTTTTCCAAACAAGGATTACGAGTGAACTACATTTGGAATTCAGATACTTCTTTACTGAATTGCAGGAAAAATTTCTGTAAGTTTTTTGATTACCGCTTTTAAGGAGGTATTACAATATGAGTTCGATCCCACTGACCTCCGGCCCAAATGCCAAATTCCGATTTATAAAGCTCTGTGTTGTGCTAATTTTTGCAGGTATTGTAGCCGCAGGAATAATCAATTCGACTACTTCAGCCGTTGGTATCAGAACCACTGAGCCGAAAGAGGACGACCTGGCAACAATTATCGCAAAAATGAAGGCGGCAAAAGCCGCAATCGAAAAAAAACAGCAGGATTTACTCAACTCGAGATATGACCTTAGTAACCGTCCTTCCAGGACTGTGAAAATGTCGAGAGGAAAGCCTGTTCAGGAAGGTGTACGCGTTAAACTGCCGAATGGAGTTACCTGGGAAAAACTGGCATCCATGTCGCCGGAAGAGATTAGAAATCAAGGCATTTTTCCCAAAGGATTTATGCCTTTGCCCCATCCGAATCATCAGGAGGGCGGAATGCTTTTCCCGAAATTCGTAATTAACGAGATCAACCGGCAGGAGGCAAGAGACCTGACTCGTTTCGATCTGGACTTTGACCTGCCAGACCACTTTTTGCCTGAGTTCCCTGCCCCGATTTACCTTACAACGCGGCCTGACCTTGGAGACGTTTCAAAGGGACAGCTGGTAACTATCGAAAATTACTACGAACTTTTTAAAGACATCCTCAATCCAAAGCAGCTGGAAGGGTTAAGGCTTTTACTCACACCATTTGCCCAGCAACAGTTCAATCAGACCGATGATCGAAGGTCAGAAAAACCAAGCCGAGGCGTTGCCTGCTTCGATTGTCACTCAAATGGCCATACCGACGCCGCAACCCATCTGGTCGGGGACATAAGGCCTCAGCAATTTCGCCATCGGATCGATACACCCTCGTTGCGTGGGGTAAATATTCAAAGGCTTTTTGGTTCGCAGAGAGCTTTAAAGAGCATTGAGGACTTTACGGAGTTTGAGCAACGGGCTGCATACTTTGATGGTGACATCGTCATGGCTGCTAAAAAAGGTGTCAATCCGTTGGAAAGAGGTAGCCAGGTGCATGCTATGGCTGAATTTCAAGAGCTTCTTGATTTTCCGCCTGCACCTAAGCTGAATATCTATGGAAAACTTGACCCCAGGAAAGCTTCAGAATCTGAACTGCGCGGGCAAGAGTTGTTTTTTGGAAAGGCCAATTGCGCCACCTGCCATACTCCGCCCTTTTATACAGACGGATTAATGCACAACCTGAAGGTCGAGAGATTCTACAATCCGCAAATGATCAACGGGCGTTTTGCCAGTGCCGATGGGCCC
>DATLZX010000220.1:0-3910 GCA_035573795.1 Pyrinomonadaceae bacterium
AATATTTCAGGTGAAGTTAATTCATTTTATCTAATAATGCAAATATGTTATGTTAAATGCAAGATCTATAGTTGATCTTTTCGGCTGTCGGGTTTTGGAAATATTTACGGCTTTAATAAAATCTACTGTGAAAGCTTTAAAATCAGTGCTTTTGTAAATTCTTCAAACGGCTAAAGATAGGGCAGATGGCTATCAAATACAGTAAAACATTTATTTTGCGTAAGCTACATCAGATTTCCGGTATTGTTCCGCTTGGCATTTTCTTCTTTTTTCATATGTTTACAAATGCCAAAGCGCTCAATGGAGAAGCTGTTTTCGAAAAGGCGGTACAGGAAATACACGATATGCCTATGCTTTTGCTAATCGAGATCTTCGGTATTTTCATCCCGCTGATCTTTCACTCTGTTTACGGCATCATCATTTCTGCAGAATCGAGGCCGAATGTATTCAAATACAGCTTTGCCAGAAACTGGTTATACCTCATACAGAGAATTTCCGGTGTCTTCCTGTTCATTTTCATTACATTCCATGTTCTTAACCTGAGATTTGGGATGATTCCCGGCCTGAACACTACACCGGTTTCCGGCCACGCAAACCTTGCTTTCGATATTATCTCCAGGGAATTTTCTTCGCCATTGATTTTGGCCTTCTATATCCTGGGCGTGGCTGCTACTTCATGGCATCTTGCTTATGGATTGTGGCTTTTTGCAGTGGATTGGGGGATTGTGATTGGTGAAAAAGCCCAGAAAGCGAGCCTCTATGCTTCAATAGCAGTTGCTGTCGCTTTGTTCGGCTTGGGTCTGAATGCGGCAGTAGCCTTTGTAAGGCCATGCGGACTTATGCCCCAGTCATTTTGCTCCGCTGAGGCTACGGAGACACTCAAAGACAAAGCTCCTATTAGGACTTTTTGATCGGAGCTATAAATTGCTGCTCCCCGCAAGACAAAGCTGAGATTTTAGGAGAGTATCAGTAAGAATTATGGGGAAAAGAATTGTAAACTCAGTATAAAGTTAATCGGGTTTGCCGCTTTTACCGAAATAAAAGTTGTAACTGATATTAAAAAAAATTCGGTTTCTTCCCTTAAAGAAACCTTAATCCGACAAAAAACAAAGCTGTTTTTACCTGAGGTTCAATTTAAATTATGGTTCAAGCATCTCCAAGAATTGCGATAGTAGGCGGCGGCCTTGCCGGTTTATCTGCGGCTATGAAAATTGCCGAGGCAGGCCTGGAGGTTGATCTGATATCCGTCGTTCCTGTAAAACGCTCGCACTCTGTTTGTGCGCAGGGCGGAATAAACGGTGCCGTAAATACAAAAGGCGAGGGCGATTCGCCGGCCAAGCACCTTGACGATACAGTTTATGGCGGCGATTTTCTGGCTGATCAGCCGCCCGTCAAGAGGATGTGCGATATGGCGCCCGAAATCATCTATCTTTTTGACAGAATGGGTGTCCCGTTCAACCGCACGCCTGAGGGATTGCTTGACTTTAGGCGTTTTGGCGGAACGCTGCATCATCGGACTGCCTTTGCAGGAGCCTCCACCGGCCAGCAGCTGCTTTACGCGCTCGATGAACAGGTAAGAAAATGGGAAGCCGCAGGAAAAGTCCATAAATACGAAGGCTGGGAGATGCTCTCCTTGGTACTGGACGGGCAGGGAGTTTGCCGCGGGCTTATCGCAATGGACCTGAAAACCTTGGAGCTGAAAGCCTTCCGTGCTGACGCAGTCATTATGGCTACCGGCGGTCCCGGATTGATTTTCGGCAAATCAACCAATTCCCAGACTTGTACAGGCTCAGCAGTTTCGGCCTGTTACCAACAAGGGGCAAAATATGCAAACGGCGAATTTATCCAGGTTCACCCGACTAGCATTCCCGGAGAGGACAAACTAAGGCTGATGAGCGAATCGGCCAGGGGCGAGGGCGGAAGAGTCTGGGTGCCCAAAAACAAAGGCGATAAAAGAAGTCCGGGGGATATTCCGGAGTCTGAGCGTTGGTATTTCCTCGAGGAAAAATATCCTGCATACGGCAATCTTGTTCCTAGGGACATCGCCACCCGTGAGATTTTCCAGGTCTGCCTGGATGGCTATGGCGTCAATGGAGAAAACCAGGTCTATCTTGACCTGACCCATATACCCGCAGAAACCCTTAACCGCAAACTTGGTGCAATTCTGGAAATTTACGAAATGTTCGTCGGCGATGACCCGAGGTATGTTCCTATGCGGATATTTCCCGGTGTCCATTATTCGATGGGCGGCCTCTGGGTAGACTTCGAGCAGCGAACGAACATTCCGGGCCTGTTAGCAGCCGGCGAATGCGATTTTTCCATACATGGTGCTAACCGCCTCGGTGCCAACTCGCTTGTATCCTGCGTTTACGGAGGCTTTACCGCTGCCCCTTCGGCAATAGAATATGCAAAAAATCTGGAGCGCGGATCGGCAGATGCAAACGGAATCTATGAAGACGAGCTGAAACGCCAAAGCGAAATCAACGAATCCATCATCAAAAGCGAAGGCGGCGAAAACCAATACAAAATTCATGAAGAGCTGGGCAAGGTGATGACCGACAACGTTACGGTTATCCGTTATAATGACAGGCTCAAGGCCACTGATGAAAAACTGCTCGAGCTGATTGACCGCTTTAAACATATTTCAATAAATGACAACAACCTTTGGGCAAATCAGGCACTGCCCCATGCACGCCAGCTTTGGAACATGCTGCAGCTTGCCAGGGTTATCACGCTGGGAGCCCTTAATAGAAATGAATCACGCGGTGCACACTATAAACCGGAGTTTCCGGAAAGGAATGACGAAGAATGGCTGAAAACAACAATTGCGGAATACTCGGACGAGGCGCCCATTTTCAGCTATCAGAGTGTTGATACCTCGCTGATCAAACCGCGAAAACGCGATTATTCCAAAGGAAAATCTGCAAGCTAGCCAGCCCGCCTAATAAGGCCGCGATAGGTTGGTTTTATCTGCCTGTCAGGGTATTTCTGTTGATAGAATGATTGAGGGCTTGGCTATTTTCTGATTTAATGCTTTGGGTTGTTTAATTGAAGCGATTTTTACTGAAAAATTAGAGAAAGGCTGAATAACGAGCACAATACCTTAAGCGAAAATGGAACAGCAACACGTAAAAAAAATACTTAATAATCCTCCGCAAACGGTCAAATTTCGCATCCAAAGGCGAAAACGCGAGTCGGAGCCGGCCTATTGGGAAACATTCGAGCTCAAATATCGCCGTAATCTCAACGTTATATCGGCCCTGATGGAGATCAGGAAAGAGCCTGTTACAATCGAGGGCAAGCGCACTTCGCCGCCGGTCTGGGATATGTCCTGCCTTGAGCAGGTCTGCGGGATTTGCACGATGGTGATAGATGGCCGCGTAAGGCAGGCCTGCTCGGCTTTGGTGGATGACCTCTTGATTGCTTCCGGTACAGATACCATTACCCTGCAGCCAATGAGCAAGTTTCCGAATATTCGCGATCTTAAGGTTGACCGTTCAAAGATGTTTGATTACCTCAAGCGTGTTCATGCCTGGATAGAACTGGACGGAAGCCATAATCTCGGGCCGGGCCCGCATATACCTAATGAGCTGGCTCAGCAACGCTATGCACTCTCAAGGTGTATGACCTGCGGCTGCTGCCTTGAGGCATGCCCGCAGTATGGCGATGATAATTACATAGGGCCGCAAGCAATAGCACAGGCCAGGCTTTTCAATATGCATCCTGTAGGTGAATCCTCTATAGAAGACAGGATAGAAGGCTTGATGGGCGAAGATGGCATCACAAATTGCGGCAATGCCCAAAACTGTGTACAGGTCTGCCCGATGAAACTGCCTCTAACCAAAGCCATCTATGAAACTAATCGCGATATAACACTGAATGCAGTTTTCGGCTGGCTTAAACGATAGGC
>DATLZX010000221.1:0-3058 GCA_035573795.1 Pyrinomonadaceae bacterium
CAAATTCTGCGATCTCTTGAGCCCGTGCCATAGAGGATTGCCTCATTCTTACTGTGTCATTAAGAAGCTGGTTATGCAATTTCTGCATCTCGCTTGGCTGCGGGCCGTTTTCTGAGAGGTCTTTTATTTCTCTCATAATCGTATTCCTAATTTCGCTTATATCTTTTTCAGGCTTGGGTATTGCACCAATCAGGATACAGGATGGGCCTCGCCTTTCGTCGGTAATTCCGAAAAGTTGTATAACTGACTTTTCACCTTTTACAAGTTTTTGATAAAGACGAGAACTGTCTCCATCGTAAAGCAGTTTGCCGGCAAGATAGAGGGCTTTGTTTTCTAGAGTTTGACGCTGCGGAATCTTCCATCCCATTAAGAACGCAGGAAAAGGCGCCAGAGGATCCTTGATTTTTCTGTATTCACAAGCGACATTTACCGGCTCGGAGACATCTACTTGTGGCGGCTGTTGATTCCGTGGGATGTTTTCAAAATAATCCCTGACCAGTTTTTCAGCAACTTCGTAATCAAAGGAGCCTGAAATGGAAAGAACGGCATTGTTTGGAGCATAATAGGTCTTAAAAAACTGTCTGACATCATCAACGGTTGCCGCATCAAGATCATCCATCGAGCCAATGGTAGAATGCGCATTGGCAAAATTAACAAAAATCATCTCGCAGATTTCGTCGAAAATTTTGCCGTAGGGCTGATTGTCATATCGGAGGCGCTTTTCTTCTTTGACGGCCTCACGCTGATTGTCCAAATTCTCCTGGGTTACCGCCAACGTCCTCATTCGGTCAGATTCCAGCCAGAGCCCAAGGGGGAGCTGATTTGCCGGCAGAGTTTCATAGTAATTGGTTCGCTCACTGGAGGTTGTTCCGTTCATCGTACCTCCGGCTTTCATTATGTACTGGAAATGGCCAGCTTTAGGGACATTCTCTGACCCCTGAAACATCATATGCTCAAACAAATGAGCAAACCCCGTCCGGCCTTTAGGCTCATTTCGAGAACCAACGTCGTAATAGACTGCAATTGCTACGACGGGTACAGCATTATCTCTGTTCAAGAGAACTCTTAACCCGTTAGCGAGCTCAAACTGTTTTATCTCCATTTCCGGAATCTTGAAATTTTCACTCATAAATTATTTAGATTTAAAATCGTTATAAGTTGTTGAATCTGCTCAAGTTGATGCTAATTACCTACATTTAGACTCCACCAAAAACTGACCCAAGAAAATTTGTTAAAACGTTTTAACCAAATGTTCACAGCATGATAAATAAATTTCACAATATGTTGAATATTTTTTTACTATGTTAAACATAATAACGAGTAAGTATTATTTCATGCCTTATAAAGTACGAGGCTAATAAACAATAATACTCATTGGAAAATTATTTTTACAGATCGGAGATTGTTTTTATTCCTGCTCCTTTATGTAAAAGAGAGAATCTTCCGGCCGAAGCGGTCGGCCTAGCCAGAGCGGCCTGCGAAGTCCGCCGGGGCCCGGAGCAGGCCGGGTTTTGGCAAGCCATTGATTGAAAATTTCAAATGACTTATTCGTGTCAACAAAGCAATCGCCGTATTTATCTTCAGGAAGAGCCGGCTCAACCCGAACTTTCTGATGCCAGCAGTGCATTCCTGAAATCGGGTCCGGATGGACCGGAAAAGTTATATTTTGGTGAACGCCGCCATCGCTCCAGAAAATTCTGGAGGTATCGGGATCTTTACTTTCGTAAGCTCCGATACCTTCAGTAACGCGCATTATCCATTTGCCAGGTTCTCTCTCCGAAATCAAAACCTGATTTGTTGCCCAACGGTTATTAGCCGGATCATTGGCGCGACGCCATCTCCCAATATGATGCGAACAGGCTACAACGCCTGGCCTCATGCCCTCGGTAACCCATACACGGTTAACAAAATACCCGATCTCTGTATTCACCCTTACGAGGTCACCAGTTTTAAGCTTGAGTCTTTCTGCATCTGAAGTATGCATCCAGAGCGGATTGCGATTAGAGATCTCAGCAAGCCATTTAGCGTTGCCTGAGCGTGTATGGATAAGAGTTGGCAGACGAAATGTAGGAACAAGCACCATTTCATCCTGTCCAAGATTGCCAGGGTGAATATGGCTCTTTACATACTCCGGGAGTTTGTATTCAGGCCAGCCCCATTTTTCAAGGGTTTCGGAGTAAAGCTCCTGTTTGCGTGAAGGCGTGGCAAAACCCGTTCTAGGCTTTCCTTCAGCCATTACTCCGATTGCTTTGCCATTTTTTCTTACCGTGCCGTCATCTCCTATTTCTGCGTCGCCAAGCTCGTTTTCTCCGAGAGGCTTTTTATGCTGTTCATACAGAGCTTTTTCAACTTCAAAGGCCCCGTATTTACGCATATAATCAAGTGGCGACAAGCCTTCGCGGCCAGCTGCTTCAGGCAGGCCTTTTACATTCTCGAAAATGTACTGATAGTACTCTTCTATTGTAATTTTTTCTCCCGGCCTGTAGGGTGATTCGAAATACTTTCTAATACCAAGATCGCCGTCTTTATCTATCCTCCAAGAGAGTTCAAACCAAAACTCATCCTCCTCCCAAACTTCGCCCGGATTTGCTTCATAAGTATAGGTTACTTTCTTCCCCATTCGCCTCAATGCTTCACGCAAAACGGGCTGGCGAAATGATATCCACATTCCGGAGTGTGTTTCGTAACTGGTTAGATCATGCCTTTCGCCGCCATGCCCCATTGGTAAAACATAGTCTGCAAAATATGCGGTTTCGTTCCAGGTCGGGGTAAGTGCGGCATGCAGCCCGATCCAGGATTCATTGCTGAGCGCCTCGATCCATGTAAAGCCGTCCGGATAAGTCCACACAGGATTAAAAACCCTCGTAAAATAGACGTCCAGCTTTCCGCGCCCTGCTTTGAGCAAGTGCGGCAGTATAAAACTCATTTCGTAATGCGAAAGAGGATACTCTTTAGGGAAATGCAGTTCGTTCCAGACAGGCGGCGGTGGAGGCGAACTAAAAGGCTTTGGCTTGAATTTATTCCAGGCGCTCGGTAGCGTTCCGCCCTCAGTTCCAAC
>DATLZX010000222.1:0-13281 GCA_035573795.1 Pyrinomonadaceae bacterium
CAAAGGCAATCTGCAGCCTTCCCGCTTTTCACAGAATAGATTCTGCGCAAAGAAAATCCGCGGAAAGTTGTTTGATCGCCAGACTAAAAAGGCTCTATTCGGATTTGGAGATTAAATTCTCAGAACCCTGTTTTTTATGTAAATCCTACGGTGATTCTGAGGGTAGGTTGGTAAGTAATCCGCCTTTAATAACCCGTTGATTTGAGGTAAGGCATAATGAAAACAGCTATTTGCCGCTGCCTGAAAATAGATGGTTTTTTGCGGGTGTTCTACCTTGCGGGCTCGGTCGAAAATCTGGCTTAAGGAGCTGCAGCAATTTGTGCCGCTGCCGGTGTTCTTGGTGATAGAGGCAATGCCGTTTTCAGACTTGAACTTTTTGCAATGATTATTTTTTGAACCGAGCGGGCAGCTGTCTTTGGCCATTATAGCCTCCGGACAGCAGATAAGAAGAAATGCTCCTGACAGAATGAATACAAGGGTCGCTGTAACAGAACCTTTTGCGAGATTCATCCTTTTAACGCAGCATTTCATCCCGTACTCAAATATATGCTTTTTATGCCGCTAGTTCAAGATAAAGTAATGATTTTGATTAACTAAAGATAAGCCATTCCATATCAAATAGATAGATTTTTGATTATATATTCCAATAATTAGCCTGCTATTCTCCGGGTCGGTAAATTGGCTTGTAATACAACTAGCTTTGGTTTTTTTAGGTTTATTTGTTGGCTTATTTAAAAGTTTTGAAAAAAATTTTAGTGTCAATGTGTGTCCTTTATTCAGTCTTCACTGATTAAGTTTGCAAAAAAGAACTAAAGACAACTCAGCTCAGAGATTTAGTTTGCGGAATTTGACGCCTGTTTTTCTCTCGGGTCATAAGGCGTCGCCAAGTAGCGTTTTACGGCTTCCTGAGCATTGTTGTAATCATCGCCTAATTTCTCCGCCCGTTGATATGCTGCCACAGCCCGTGTCCTATCGCCCTTGGCATCATATGCATTTCCCATCTTGATTTCGCACCAGACCCTGAGCCAAGCCGGATCCAGGTTTCCGCCGAGGGCAGCCCTGAAATTATCTATAGCCAAATCGTAATTTCGCTGCTCAAGCAGCAGCAATCCCAGATTGTAATAAACCCATGAATTGCTTCTGTCCAGCTTGAGCGCAGCCTCAAACTGCGCCTGGGCTTCCGAATAGTTGCCTTCTTTCATCTGCTCTATCCCGCGGCGTGCGATAGATGACACCCTAAGTTCTGGAGAGATTCTCAAAAGCTTAAAGCCAGGGTCAATTACTACCTCTATCGGTTTTCCGTCAGATTCTATATTGAAATCTGCGCTGGATTCCTGCATATCGAGAGTTACAGTCTGCAGGTTCTGCTCGCCCTCGCTCCGCAGTTGGATCTCGACTGGCAGCCGCAGGTTATCGTAGTTCTGTTTGACCGTTCCGCGGGTTACAAACTTTCCGGCCCTTGTCCGCAATATCTGATAATCAGTAGTAAATTCGGGAACTCCCGTACCTTCGACCCATCTTGCGAAAAAGTAACGGAGGTTGGTTCCCGCTATTTGTGAAGATAGCTTTTCAAAATCATCAATCGAGGCATTGCTGCCACGATATTTGTTATAAAACTCCCTTAGCAGTTGATTGAATTTATCCTTGCCCAAGGTATCCCTCAATAATTTGAAAACAAAGGCGCCCTTGCCAAACATTATGTATTGATAGGCTGCTGACTGGTCATCCAGCGTCGATGGCGCCCTCAGCAAAGATGCCGTTTGTTCAAATGTCAGCGACTTTTCCAGAAGTTCTCGCCTTAATGAATCCAACTGTGCACCTTTAGCTCTACTTTCGTTCAATGCAAATGCACAGTATGATGCAAGTCCCTGCGAAAGCCACGCATCATCGAAAGATTTAAGTGCCACGGACTGTCCCCACCATTGATAGGCGGCCTCGCGTTCGAGCCTTTCACCGATTGCTTCTCTGTTTCTATCGAAATTTCTGGACGCAACAAACAGCATCCCACGCGCGCTATAAAAATCGAGGCTCTCATCATCTATTTGTGCAACAACAAAACGATTGCCCGAGGCCGGGGGGCCAAATTGTGTTCGGTAAAAATTAAGAGCCTCGGCCAAAGTTTCTCCAAAAAACTGTATCGAATCATCAAAGCCCGGCTTTGTATAAAGCTCTATGCTCGAGCCGCCAATGTTCATCGTCCGCTGGGTATATTTTCCATATGCAAAGTTTCCGATTAGGCCAGGCTGCTTGATAGAAATTGTGAATTTGCTGCCATTGCCGGCAATCGGAGTATCGCTGCTTGCAGCAAACTGATATCCGCCAGGAAGCGTTACGTTTATATCCGCAGTAGCAAGGTCAGCCGCATAGTCATGAAAAGGAAACCAGCGGGCGGCATACATCAGGTAGCCTTCACTTTCTCCGATATAAGCCAGTCGCTTGTTCAGCAGCGGGCCGCCTGTCGGCGTATTGAGTATTCCTGAATATTTGAACCTGAGCGTTATTGTTTGTCCTGAAGGTATTGATGAGCCCAGATCAACCCTGACGCTAGGCCCAAGATCGCTTACACCTACCTGATCCTGCACGAATTGCAGAAGCTCCGGTTTTGGTTGTGGCTGGTTTTTACGCTGTGGCTGAGCCTGCTGGGCAGCCTGCAGCAAGTCTATTTTTTGTATCGAATCAACCTTTAGCGAGCCGTTTAACTCGAAAACGAGGTTTCGTGCCTCTTCCAGCGGCTGTAGGGTAACGTCGGCAACTGCAGTCAATTTATTTTCAGAGGGCTCCAGAACTGCATCGATACGGTAAGAAGTAATATCATACCGGGTGCGCTTTACCTGCTGTGCCTCGACCGCTTGATACTGCAGGAATAACAGCAAGAGGCCGATTATAAAAGCAAAAGCATTAGAATATCTGGCAATTGTGCACTGGTAAGTTTTGGCAGCCCTGCACTTGCCGTCAAAATCCTTTCTTTCTGATATTTCCAAAAAGCCTTTGCCCCTGGTAAACCCTTTATTTTCTGAAAAATAGCGCCTCTTGCCGGAGTGAGTATTTATCCAGGTGAATTTCAAGTTAGTTTGGTATAGATTTTTTTGTGCAACCGATGCTGCAAATCCGAAAGGCTTCAAATTGGAACAGATACCCTGAAGTAAGGCTGATTCTTTCATAGATTTTTTTGATGTTACAGATATAGTGCCAGTTTGCCCACCGAAAATTAAAACGGGCTTAACCTCAGGCAAAACTTCTTTATTCTTAGCGCACGTAAATAGGATTCGAGATAATCCAGGGCGTTTTTTGAAAATTTTCGCCAAGCTGGCTTAAGTACACCTCTATCCTGTAAACGCCGCTTCTATCAGCTTTATATTCGAAATTCTGGCTATTTGTGGTTTCCGCTATTATTTCGCCATTGCACAGCAGCCTGAAATCCGCAGCTTTTGGCGCCCATGATCTTAAAATTACATTCGGGCCGGCAATTTCGTCGCCCATAGTTGCTTTTTTCTGCTCATTTTCCGCCGTAAACCTGAAGCCGCTTGTGTCGCCAAGCACATCGAATCCGATAAACAGCCGACCATTTTTTATTGCATTAAGCAACGAAGCCTCGGTCAGCTCAGTCCCTGTTTCTGTATTCTCAACTAAAACATGGTTTCTCACCATCTTGAAAATCAGGGTGTACGGGTCAATTTTGAAGCCGATCAATCTATGTCCCTCATCATCTGCCAGCAGGTAATAACCACGATTCGAATGCGCATCGCTGCCGGCTGTCAGAAATATCCTTGATTTCTGCGAGGCATTGTCAAAGCGCGAAAGGTAATCATCGTTCCTGCGGAAATAGCTTGCTATGGTCGCCTCAGGATAGCTTGAAAACGACCAGATAAAATCCATTGCCGCCATGAATTTATTAATGCTTTTGGCGTTGATGTGCAGGCTGTAAACCTCCATCCCATCGAAACCGCTAATTTCTGTTCGCGCCCTGTCCGGATAGTTATTGACTGCAATTTTCCCCTCAGAGTGTATTTTGCGCATGACGTCCGCCGTTGGCATTTTGGACAGTTCTGCGGCATCGCCACTGCCAGGAATCAGCAAAAAGCGCCCGCCATCGTTAGCATCTATTTCATTACCTGCAACATACAGCGTATTGCCGATTTTTCCTTTAAGTGTAAGGGCTGCCGTATCAAATTGTGCCGAGTAATGCTCGGTCATTATGACGAAATCAAGCCTGTTGCTTTCGGCTGCTTCCAAAAGCTCGTTGAATGTTCCCGTGCTGTGTCCGCCAAGCGCTGTGTGAGCATGTATTATTCCCTTATATTCACGAAATCCATCCTGAGCTTTTTCTGTTTGCGGCTGATCGCTAAGGCCGGCTTCTTGATTAAGCTTGATCTGTTGATCCAGTTTGCTGATCTCGTATCTTCGGTAAATAAAGGGTATTTGCAGTAGTAAAACAAAGCAAAAAAGTATCAGCAGAGTTTTTTTGATCATTCGTAGCCTTTAGCGAATCCTTAAGAAGTTGTTTGGTTATGTAGCCTTTAACATTTGCCCGGTTTTATCTTTGATTACCCTGATTATTTTATCTATATGCTCTTTACGGGTATGTAAACTGCCTACGGAAAGTCTTAAAGCCACTTTGCCACCAAGCACCGTATGAGAAATAAATGCTTCGCCTGAAGAATTTATCTCCTCCAGTAATCGCAGGTTGAATTCATCCGGATTTACCACATCTTTTGATTTTGCCCTGAATACAACCAAAGCGAAATTTACCGGTGCCATCAGCTCAAAATCACCTTCTTTCGCTATTTCCTCTGCAAAATACTCAGCCAACCGGCAATGCCGGCGGAGCCTGGATACTAGCCCTTTTTTCCCGAAATATCTCATTACAAACCATAGCTTTAGCGACCGAAAGCGCCTCCCAAGCTGTATTCCATAATCCATCGGATTCGCTGTCTGCGGCATATCCGGCGTTTTGAGATATTCCGGCACAAGCGAAAATGCCTGAGAGAGAGCCTCGATTCTTCTTAAGTAAAGCACCGAAAGATCAAATGGTGTCATCAACCATTTGTGGGGATTGACCACGATTGAATCTGCCCTTTCCCAACCTGAGAAAAAATGACGTTTTTCCTCAAGCATAGCCGCCGGCCCGGCATAAGCAGCGTCAACGTGCAGCCAAAGTTTGTGCCTCTCACAGATTTGTGCAATATCATTTACTGGGTCAACCGATGTCGTGGAAGTTGTCCCGATAGTGGCGACGACTGCCATTGGCTGAATGCCGCTCCTTAGGTCTTCCTCGATAGCTTGATTGAGCAGGTCTGCCCGCATGACGAATTTTTCGTCCGACGGTATCTTTTTAAGCGAATCAAGCCCTAGCCCCAATGTTATGCATGATTTATCAATCGAAGAGTGGACCTGGTCAGAAGCATAGGTGCGCAAGAGCGGCAGACCGCTTCTTCCCGCCATTCCGCTTTGCCTTATGCCGAAACCGAGCCTTTCGCGGGCTGCAGCCAGCGCATGCATTGTCGAGATCGAAGCCGTGTCATATATCAGCCCCTTGAAGCGTTCTTCCAAGCCAAGAAGTTCACTAAGCCAGTCCAGCGTCAGTTCCTCCAGCTCTACCGAGGCCGGGGCAGTCCGCCAGAGCATCCCTTTCATATCCAACATTGAGGAGAGAAAATCCGCAATAGCACCGACTGCCGAACCTGACGTTGCGAACAAACCATGAAAATTCGGATGGTTCCAATGCGTTGCTGCCGGCAGTATCAATTTTTCGAAGTCTTTCAGGATATCAGCGAGCGGCTCGCCCTCTTCCGGCGGGTGCTCGGCAAGGGCTGCTTTCAAGTCTCCGCGATTTAATTTAGGAAGAACCGGGTAATTTTCGATGTTATCGAGATATTCAGTAAAAATGCCTGTAATCAACGAGGCATTTTTGCGGATTTCCTCGCTTGGAATATCTCCTGAATCATGCGGGCTCGCCTTGCTATCTTGCATCTGATATTTAAGTGTATCCTCGGAATTTTGCAATAAACCACAATAGCCTAGATTAACAAAAATAGACTTAATCCGCCGCTGTCCGGAGCTTTCGCCCTGTTGATGTATCTATCAAAATTGCCTCAAATGCAGTCAAAATGCAGGTTTTCTGCCCCTCGGCACTCGACACCAGTAATAATAACCGTATAATATCACCAGCAAACTCTCGCCAAAACAAAGTTTGGGTCTACCACTTAATTTTGGCATCTCTTCCCAAAATTCGGATAAAGGCTTCTCCGAATTTAACGCGACAATATGGATAAACACTTGGCCGAAACCGATTCAGGTCAAAATGCAGGTTTTGTTCGTGGACTTGGGCTGCTCGATTCGACGATGATCGTTGCAGGCTCGATGATTGGCTCGGGTATTTTCATTGTCTCGGCCGATATCGCCCGCCAGGTCGGCAGCCCCGGCTGGCTTCTGGTCGTTTGGCTCATTACCGGCTTGCTGACCGTAACGGCTGCCCTAAGTTATGGCGAGCTGGCGGCAATGATGCCCAATGCCGGCGGACAGTACGTTTACCTGCGCGAAGCCTATTCGCCATTCTGGGGTTTCCTTTATGGCTGGACGCTTTTCCTTGTGATTCAAACTGCAACTATTGCCGCGGTTGCCGTTGGCTTTGGGCGTTACCTCGGTATTCTGATCCCCTCGATTTCGGAAACCAATTATCTTATCGAACCTGTCAGGCTCGGTTCATCAAGTTACGCATTTTCGCTCTCAACGGCTCAGCTTACAGGCATCCTGATGATTGCTTTTCTCACCTGGATGAATACTCGCGGCCTGAAGCTCGGCAAAATTATCCAAAACACTTTTACATTTGCCAAAACCGGCTCATTGATCGCCCTGATCATACTTGGTATAGGGGTCGGGCTTGTACTGCATTATGACGTAGCCTCGGCTAACTTCAGCGATCTTTGGACGGTTCGCGGAAAATTGCAGGATGTCGGCCACGGCCTGACTGCAGCCTCAGCCTTCGGCCTCTTTGTGGCTTTGTGTGTCGCCCAGACCAATTCCTTATTTTCGGCCGATGCTTGGAACAATATCACTTTTACTGCCGGCGAGGTCAAAAACCCTAGGCGGAACATACCCTTATCATTGGCTTTTGGCACAGGTGGGGTTATCCTGCTCTACATCCTGGCGAACTTCGCTTACCTAGCCACCTTACCCTTTGAAAAAATCCAAACCGTCGAAAGCGATCGCGTTGCTTCTGCTACTGTAGAGGTCATCTTTCCCGGCTTCGGAGCACTTTTAATGGCTTTCGCCTTTGTAATATCCACTTTTGGCTGTAATAATGGCTTGATATTGGCCGGGGCACGTGCCTATTATGCAATGGCTCGGGACGGCCTGTTTTTCCGCTCAGCAGGACAATTGAATAATTTTCATGTTCCCGCATGGGGATTGGTGATACAGGGCATCTGGGCATCTTTCTATGTCCTGCCGCGGACAGTGCGGGCTGACGGAAGCTATGGAAATCTTTATGGCGACCTATTGACTTATGTAATTTCTGCGGCCCTGATATTTTACATTTTGACCATTGCTGCAATTTTTGTCTTAAGACGCAAACGCCCGGATGCAGAACGGCCATACAAAGCCTTTGGCTATCCGATAATCCCGGCACTATACATTGTCGGGGCTGCCATTATTCTGGGCGTGCTTTTTGTTTATCAAACTACGGCAACCTGGCCAGGGCTTTTGATAGTTTTAAGCGGGGTTCCGGTCTATTTGGTCTGGAGAAAATCTTACAGCAGCCAACCCGAAACTGTTGAAGATTAAGGCAGACCGATCAGATCAGAAAAAATGCCCTTTTTGTATTCAGATAGCAATCAGGTCTTATAATTGTTGCTTTTTTTATAATTATTTTAAAAATCTTTGAATTTTTTTTAACAATTTATTCTCGACAAATTTGTTGAAAAACAAATCGCATTGTTTAACAAGCTTATTGCCTGATTGAATGACATAAATACCTGATTGAACAAGTGATTGGAAATAAGGAGGATTGAATGTCCCTTTTTGCAACTAAACCAATTGATCAGCTCATCGCCGAATCGGAAGAAACCGGCGAACATACTTTGAAAAGGGCTCTGAGCGCTTTGGACCTTACACTGCTCGGCGTCGGAGCCATCATCGGAACCGGAATATTCGTACTTACCGGCCAGGCCGCCGGCAAGCATGCCGGCCCTGCCGTAGTCATCTCAATGGTCATCGCCGGTATTGTCAGCCTCTTTGCTGCCTTGTGTTATTCGGAATTTGCCTCGAGCGTTCCGATTTCAGGCTCTGCCTACGCCTACGGCTACGGAACACTCGGAGAATTCGTAGCGTGGATAATCGGCTGGGATCTCATACTTGAGTACGCTTTCGGTGCTGCTACGGTTGCCGTCGGGTGGTCAGGATATGTTGTTTCTTTCCTAAGGGAAGACCTTGGTATAAATTACCCACTTGCATTGAGCGCGCCGCCGGGACTCGAAATCAAGGATGCTGCCGGAAATGTTGTAGCGCATGGCGTCTTCAACCTGCCGGCTGCACTGATCGCAGTCGGCGTAACGCTACTGCTTATTCGTGGCATCAAGGAATCGGCCAGCTTTAATTCTATTATCGTAGTTATCAAAACCAGCGTCGTTATCCTCTTCATTGTCGCAGGCATCGGCTTTATCTCGCCCGGCAACCTTGGCGTCGGCTGCCATTCAGGCAGTCCTGGCTGTGCCGAATTTATGCCTTTTGGCTTTAAAGGCATCATAACAGGTGCCGCTGTTATCTTCTTCGCCTATATCGGCTTTGATGCGGTTTCAACGGCCGCACAAGAAGCGAAAAATCCCAAGCGTGATATGCCCCGCGGCATCATAGGCTCTTTGCTGATCTGTACTGTCTTGTATATCCTGGTCGCCGGCATTATGGTGGGCTTGGTGGACTACAAACTCCTTACCAATGCCTCTGCCCCGATAGCTGTCGCTATTGACGTTGCACGTGAAAAAGCTCAGGGCACATTCTTTGGCGGGATTTTCAATTACTTCCCCTCGATTATCAAAATTGGAGCGATTCTAGGCCTCAGTTCAACGATGGTTGTTATGGTTATGGGGCAGCCAAGGGTTTTCTACTCGATGTCCAAAGACGGGCTACTGCCGGAATGGGCAGCAAAAGTCCACCCCAGGTTCCGTACACCATATATCACCACCGCGATTACCGGCACCATCGTTGCAATTATGGCCGGTTTTGTTCCAATCTGGCTGCTTGGCGAACTTGTCAGCATCGGTACGCTTTTCGCCTTTGTGATCGTTGGTACGGGCATAATCATCTTGAGGCGGACCAACCCGACACTGAACCGCCCATTCAAGGTTCCCCTTTCACCTCTCATTCCTATTGCAACGATTTTATCCGCAGCCTATTTGATGAACGGCCTCCCGATAGATACCTGGATTCGCCTTATAGACTGGATGTCGCTCGGCCTGGTTATCTATTTCGCATACGGATTCGTTCATAGCCACTTAGGCAAGTCACCGGAAAATCAATCAGCCCTCCCAAGCGATTACAAGCCGCCAATCTGGGCATTGATTGGTGCTGCTTTAACAATACCGTTGACCATATTCCAAATAGCCTTTTTCGCACCGGGCTCGCCCTGGCTAGAATATTTAATCAGAATTTTTGCATGGACGCTTACCTGCGGACTGGTTTATCTGCTCATGTACGGTAGGAAACAATCCGGACAGAGGGATTCAAAAGTCCGCCAGTTCGGGCTCTATGCCTCGATCATAAATCTGATTGCCTGGGCTTTGATTACCTACTGGTTCTTCTACCATTACCAGGAGTTCTATCACGGCTCGGCCGGCGGCTAAAGCCTTATTTTTCAGGCTTTTTTGAATCTCCTTTTATTCGAATCGCTTGTCTTTGACACTCTCACTTAAATCAAAATGGGGCCAATTCTTTAAGGCCCCTTTTTTTGTTATCTACATCAGCCCATAGCCTGATTATAAAAATCAAGCCATTTCTGAAAATGCTTTTCTATATCGAATTCTTGAGCAAGCCTTTTGGCATTTTCGCAGTATTCGCCGTATTCCTGCCCTTGGATTCTCAAGGCTTTATCAATTATTTCGGCAAATTTCTCGGCACTGCGTTCAACCCAGAAACCGGCTTTATATTTTTCCAGGCTCTCCCACGGAACGCCCTTTGATGCGATTACCGGCGTAGCCTCCAAAAGTGATTCAAGTACAACCATATTGAAGTTTTCATCTATACTGGGAACGATCGTCCAACTGGCATTGGCAAATAGCCTTCTTTTTTCATCTCCGGAAATATGGCCAACAAATTCCACCTTTTCCTTAAGGCCCAAGCTGTCTCTTAACCTGATCAAGGAAGACAGATATTTCTCATTGCCCGATCCGGCAATTTTCAGCCTTGTTTTTGAAGCTTTGAAAGCATTGGATAACCCTAAGGCCTCCAACAACAGCTCGATCCCCTTCAGATGATCAATCCGTCCCAAAAAAAGCATGTAATCGCATTTGGTTTTTGCAATCGGGGACTGGATTTCAACCAGGTTGCTGATTGTCGAAATACTTACCTTTCTGCCCAATTGCAGGCGTATTTCGTTTGCCTCTTTTTCTGAGGTTGCATGAAACCTTGCGAAATGTTTTATGAAAAATTTGTACAGTATTATTACCGGAATCTTCTTAAAACGGGAGCGGTTCATGCTGTAATTAGAAAATTCGTTCCTGGGTGAAACTATCAGCTTTTTCCTCAATAAAATCGAATAAATTGCGGATAAAATAGAAGGTGGAAAGTAAATTGATGAGAGATGCACGGCGTCGGCTTCCGGCATTGTTTTTATGATTGTCAGGTATTGGCGAAGAGAAAAATATACCCAGTCGGCTTTGATAAAAATCACCCTGCCGGCCGGCATCTCAAGCCACTTATTCCGCGGAATTTCCGGCGGTAAGCCCTGGTCTGTCGAGATGATTATCGGCTCAAAGCCGTTCTTATTGAGATATTTCGTCAGAAGATAAACTGAAAGTGCGGTTCCGCCACTCGATGACGGATAAAATATCTGTACCGGAAACAGAATCTTCATTTGTTATTTTGGAATTTTTTCTAATTTAATTCAATTTATCTGCGCCGCTCTTGATTCTATGAAAAATGCCTTGAAAAAAGCAGGTTGTTCTTCTGATACCATTCTGCTTCACATTAAAAAATCAATATATACTCGCTTTATGCACAAAAATAAAAATCATGCCTTGATCATTTATAAACCGATCAAGACATGATTAAGCTTTATGCGAAAATTATTTCTCAATAACCCTTATTGCCCGAGCAAATCTCCGAACGGCAGGTCTTTTTCATCCAATTTAGCGATTGCGTCTTTATAGATCTTGATCTCGCCGGCTGCCTCAAGGCGTTGCCGGGCAGCGCTCAGGTAATCCATAAAGACTGCATTCCTTCTTTCAGCTAGCATTGACTCCATAAGTTCGCTCCGCTGCTTTGCATATTCTTCCATGCTTGCTTCGGATCGGGACTTGGCGGCAACAATATAGTATGCGTCACCGATCTGTACGGGAGTTTTTGTTACCTCGCCTTGCTTTAGGGCATAGATGGCATCATTTAAAGCACTACTGGTGGTTGCATCATTACCGCTGCCCAGCGGCGTCCCCAGCGTAAAGCTCTTGGCTTCTTCTAATTTCAAGCCTTTAGCGGATACAGCGGCCGCAAGCGAATCGGCACTTGTTGCCGCAGATGTTATCTCGTCCGCAATTTCCTTCACTTTGCCTTTTGCAAGCTCGAGTTTTACTACATCAACCAGCTTATTCCTTACTTCTTCAAAAGTAGCATCACGAGGCTCTTTTTTGTCTACCAGCATCGGAATGGCAAACCCGCCGACAATTGGGATTTTTTCGCCAACGTCACCTTTATTGACCAACATAGCAATGCCGTCTTCAAACTGCGGCGAAACTCCTATGTTCGGCACGTCGTCACCCGGTTTGACATAGTCCGTTTCACGGATCATCTCTTCAGGCGTTGAGTTTGCCTCGGCTGCAAACTGCCTTGCTACCGCTTCTACGTCTTTGTTGGATTTCAAGGCATCGTCAATTTTCTGAGCAATTTCAGCAGCCTGTGCATAGGCTCTACGGTTTCTCAGGCTTACCTCTATCTCCTTCTTTGCATTTTCGAATGATTTGGGAACAGCCTCGCCCCGCCAGAGTATGAAGATTCTGCCCTTATAGACTATAGGCTCGGATATTTCCCCCTGCTGCATTTTCAGCAGACGTTGGTAAGGATCTGTCGGATTGTTCGGATTATCCCTTACTACCCCGGGCAGCTGGCCTCCAAGCGGAGCAGTGGCGGGATTCTCTGATTGCCCTTTTGCGGCATCTATGAAAGCCTGCTCGTTGACCGTAGTCCCGTTTTTACGCAGATCGGCAACTATCTGGTTTGCCTTTTCCATGACTGTTGCTTCCATGTCCGGCTTTGGGATCCTCAGAACCAGTTCCCGCCCGTTTACTCCGGCTATTTTTTTGTCAGCCGGCAGTTTATCGTATTCAGCCCTGAGGTCTTCTTCGCTGATCTGCAGTTTTTCTCCTATTTTTGCAGTATTTACGTAGATATACTTGATCTTCTTTTGCGGAGAGGAAATGTAATATGCCTGTTTATTTTTCTCGAAATAGTCTCTAAGCTGCTCTTCCGTAGGCGTGATGTTTTTTGCAATCTCGCTAGGGCTGATTACTACATACGCCAGGTCAAACTTTGTATTCCTTTTCCTGAAATCCTCCAGTACTTCTTCCTCAGACACGAAAACACCGGCCGTAACATATGCCTGCAGCTTCTCCGCACTGATTCGGTCCCTTAAATCCGCCTCGAAGGCAGCCACGCTGCCGGCCTGTTGCGTCGCATACTCTTCATAGCGCTGCTGGTCAAAGGCCGATCCGTCCGTTGGCGTGAATTGCTGTCTGATCGCCTGAGCTACCTCCGCATCCGAGGCCGTCAGCCCTAATCTTGCGGCTTCTACCCGTAGTATTCTAGACTGGATCAAGGTTTCAAGTATGCGGCTTGCCGGAAAGGGCCTTCCCTGAAACATCTGTGACACTGCCTCTTTCTGTCGGTAAACCTCGCCAACGGTTATCTTTTCTCCGCCGACCACTGCTGCCGTTTCCTCGCTTCTGGCAAGGTTAGCTCCTAAATCTCCCCGCGTTGGTGCGTAGAAGAATATCAAACTGGCTACCATCAGCAGGCCGAAAATCAATAGAACAAAATTCCTAGTTCTCTCTAGCCGATTAAAAAATTTCAGCATTTTTG
>DATLZX010000223.1:0-14878 GCA_035573795.1 Pyrinomonadaceae bacterium
CAAACTCTGCTCCAAGTGAAATAGTAAAGCCTGCTCTGACTTTTGCAAAGTGTATCAAAATAGCGACTCGTTTTCCTAAAGAAACCTTAGTGGGCGGCTGAAGATTTCCCCGAGGCCTAATCTTTCGCGTTCGACTGTATGATTGGCGTCATTGATCCTGTGTGTGCTCATACTTTGCCATGAGCCGTCTGCATTGAGTGATGCTGGGCGAATTACATCGCGTCCATATCGGAGGTTGAGCTCATCTATCACGCGGCAGAGCCTATGCAGCCGTTCAAACTGTGTTGGTTCGAAGAGCCGCTTTGGGATTTCTTCTGCGGGAAGAAGATCGCTAAGTATAACGCCGGCGCGCCGATATTCCACACCTGGCAAGAATATTTTTTCAAGGCATTGGAGCACCCATTCAAAGATCTCGCCGGTGATATCCGAATGATAGACTGAGTTATAACTGGCGGCGTTTGAATAATAAAACGGCACCGGACGAAAGCGGTCGGCCGATAGAAAGACTGTTACTATTCGAGCCATCAGGTTATTCCAGCGCATTTTTTCGAGTGCTCTTGCAGCGAAAAACAAGACAGCATTTTTGATCTCTTCAAAAGTTTTTACGGCACTGCCGAATGTTCGGGTATGAGAAATTGATTTATTATCTTTTTGGGTTGGTTCCACAGGTATGCATTTGACTCGATTAAGCTCGAGGATGGTGCGGGCAGCGAAAACGTTTAGACAGCTACGGACGAAATCGGGGTCGGACTGCTTGAGATCGTATGCAGTGTTGATTCCGTAGCGTTTCAGGCGTGTGGCAAAGCGTCGCCCGATTCCCCAAATGTCCTCTATGCTAGAGCGCTGCAGCGCAGCGTCTGTGTATGGCGAGTTATATAGGCTTAAAACTCCCTGCGCTTTTTTGCTTTTTTTGGCAATATCATTGGCCAGTTTTGCGAGAGTTTTGGTTTCGGCAAAACCGACCGAGACAGGGATTTTGGTCTTTTCCAGTATTTTCTTCTTGATATGTTTACCCAGCATGTCGAGTTTATCCGGTGTCCCCACGTCAATAAACGCCTCATCTATCGAATACATTTCGACCAGGCCTTTGCCCAAATCTTCAACCATTACGTCCAAAACGCGTTCGGCAAACTCGCGATAGAGGGCATGATTAGATGAAATAATAGCCGTATTATGACTCTCAAGCAGATCGCGAACCTGAAAAAGAGGTGCCCCCATTGCTACGCCAAGCCGCTTTACCTCCTCACTGCGCGAGATGATGCATCCATCATTATTTGAGAGCACCACTACAGGACGCAGCTTCAGCTCAGGATTTACTGCCCTCTCGCATGAAACAAAAAAGTTATTGCAGTCTATCAGGGCAATAGCACTTTCATCTGACATATGCAATATATAATACAAAATTTCATAGATGAAACAAAGTTTTTTAAGTAATTTTCCAATCGTTTAATAATGATTTTTATAAAGGCGAATTCGGGCTAAAAAAGGATGACAGGGTAAAACCTGCGAGCAAAAACTTTATGACGAGGACAAGTGTTAAGGAAGATAAGGAAGATAAGAACGCTGCACCGGAGAAACCGCTGAGATGGCTAGATTAAGGTCGGGAAACCGGATAAATCCCGAGTAACCACGCTGAAAATATCCCCTCAGGTTTTTAGATTAAGAAAACAAGGTAATACTTAAAAACAGGAGCATGATTTGATCCGAAGTTAATAATCCCTCAGCCGAATCTTAATTATTTTATTAAGTTTGAAGGTTAGAGAATTGAGAAAAAGCAAGATGAGCCGGCCGGGAGAAAAGCAACCGACTGAGTTAGTTGTCCTTCAAATACCAAGAGACAGACACCTAAATTGTAGGCGACAAATGTTTTGCTGTAACAAATGAGAGGCAAAAGATGACAAAATCTAGATTGATAAAGCGCATAGTAATTACAGGACTGATCGCCGGAACACTGGATATCCTGGCGGCAATTTTTTTATTGGCCGGCGGAAATGCCGCAAGAGTTTTCAGGTACATTGCCAGCGGTGCTTTTGGTAAAGCGGCTTTTTCAGGCGGTGGTGAGATGGTTGCGCTCGGTGTATTTTTTCATTACTTTATCGCTCTTACTTGGACAGTGCTTTATTTTTTCTCTTATCCGAAAGTGATGTTTTTACAGCGAAACAGATGGATTAGCGGTGCTGCATATGGAATGCTTGTCTGGGCAGTGATGAACCTTTTGGTACTGCCACTTTCGAATATAGCGCCCCGTAACCTCACTGCAGCCAATGCAGTAATAAATATTCTCATCCTGATTGTCTGTATCGGCCTGCCAATTGCCCTCTCAGCAAATGATTTTTACCGCAATGTAACAGGGCCATCGAGCGGTGAGTAAAAAGTCTGTAAGTTATTCATCTGCTTGTCTAGAACCTAGTCAATGATTTTATCGTGCATAAATTCAATAGTTAGATTATCATTAAATCTTTTTATGAATTCGTATTTATGAAATTGGTTTTTATCATTTTCAAGCGGGATACATTACTAGTAGCTTAAAACTTACATAAAAACAGCTGTTGTGCTTTGAGGATTTTTACTGAAACGTCAATAAATCTTTTTTCCTTTCATCCAATAATGAAATGTTTATTTTTTGATGTGAAGATACTCAAGTGTCAGATTTTAATACTTGCTGCATTGTTTGCCGTTCTTTTTTTCGTAAACCGCATTATGTCGCAGGCTCAAATGAGCAAAGCCTCTGAACGATTCAAGAATCTCAAAGTGTTAGGCGAAGAGCCTGCAGATAAAATCGGTAAGATAATGAACATAATGACAGAATCTCTAGGGGTTAATTGCAGCTTTTGTCATTATGAAAATGATTTTGCAAGGGATGGCAAAGAGCAAAAAGAGACTGCCCGCCGGATGCTTTTAATGACCATAGAAATCAATCGGAATTATTTTAGCAATCAGCCAATAAGCTGCAATGTATGTCACAGAGGCCGTCCTTTGCCAGATAATGGCCCGATTTTTTCGATGACAGACAAAATAGATAAACGTTCTTATATCGAAAAATCACCAGAGCACTCAGGCAAACGCGTTGATGCAATTTTAAACCGCTACAAATCCAAAGTCAGACAAAAATACAACACTTTTAATCAAACACTCAAAACTGCTAATAAAGATATTGTCTTTAATGCGAAGAGGATCGAGCCCAATGGCGACATTGAGAAAGAGGTTGTAACGCTTCGACCGAATTTTTATTCTATAGTTACCTTTTATGGAAAGACTGCAATAACCGAAGTATTTGAAAACGGCAAAGCCAGCAAGCAGGTCAACGGCAGCCAAGTTGCTTTACACGCTTTTGATGAGTTGCAGATTAAACGAGAGGCTGAACTGAAATGTCAGCCTGACCTGTCAAAGGTTTACAAAAGCTTTTTTTACCTTGGCGAAGACAAGGCAAGCAAATCAGTGGCTGAAGTAATCCGAGCAACCGACTATGAGGGAAGGAGTGATTTATTGTTTTTCAGTGCGGTAAGCAGTTTGCTCATAAAAAGAGTTGCCGCAGATCCGACCATAATTGGAGATTACACTGTATCCCATTCATATAGTGATTATCGTTTGCTTAACAATGGGTGTATGTATCCTTTTTGGGTTGAATTTGCATCACCCGGTATAAAATGGAAAAGAAAGATAATTTCAATCATTAAAAGACAGAAGTAAAATAAATCTCTCAAAAAAACTATGCCAAGAACCGTAAAAGCAGGCCTGATCCAATCGCGAAACGTAGCCGCGGCTGATGCCCCGATCGGGCAAATCAAAAAGACCAATATCGAACATCAGATGCAGTTTGTTGAAAAAGCCGCCGCGCAAGGCGTTCAAATTCTTTGTTTTCAAGAAATATTTACTACCCCCTATTTTTGCGCTGAGCAGACGACGCGCTGGTATGAAGCTGTTGAAAAAATCCCCGAGGGCCCCACTGTACAGCTGATGCAGGATGTCGCAAAACAAAAAGGGATGGTATTGATTGTACCGGTTTATGAAGTAGAACAAACCGGAGTTTATTACAATGCGGCGGCTGTAATAGATGCAGATGGGAAATATCTTGGTAAATATCGTAAATCTCATATCCCGCATGTTGCTCCCGGTTTTTGGGAAAAATTTTATTTTCGTCCCGGGAATTTGGGTTTCCCGACGTTTGAGACAGCTTTTGCGAAGATTGGCATTTACATTTGCTACGACAGGCATTTTCCGGAAGGGGCTCGCATTTTAGGGTTAAACGGTGCAGAAATCGTTTTTAATCCCTCGGCAACAGTTGCCGGCTTGAGCGAGTATTTGTGGAAAATCGAGCAGCCAGCGCTTGCGGTAGCAAATGGCTTCTTTGTCGGCGCAATCAACAGGGTCGGGTGGGAAGAGCCCTGGAAAATTGGCGAGTTCTACGGCCAGAGCTATTTTTGCGATCCTCGCGGACAGATAATCGCAGAGGCCTCACGAGACAAGGATGAACTGGTAATAGCAGATTTGGATCTGGACATGATTGCTGAGGTAAGAAATACCTGGCAGTTCTTCCGGGACCGCCGACCTGAGTTGTACAAACCGCTTGTAGAAAATTAAATTGACTGTAAATAGAAAAATCAATAAGTTTTACTTTACTCTAAACCTGAAATGTAGGCTTTTTCAATGATAAGACTATTCTGGACACTTGCTCTTACAATCGTTCTAAGCCCTTTGTGCTATACGCAATCGCCGAAAGTGATAGAGCAGCGGCTGCTCGGCTATTTGGATACTATGCAGGCAAATGGAAGCTACAGCGGATCCTATAATGAGGAAAAACTAAATGAAGCAACCGACAAGTTCATAAGTGCTTTGCTTGAAGCCGGGCGCAGGGCAGATATTTTAAGATATTCTTTTCCTGCACTTAAAGAAAAGATTTTTATAACTACTTCTCCTGACGGCAATTTCCGAATCTATTCCTGGGATCAAGAGACCGGCGGAACTATGCATGATTTTTTGTCTCTATTCCAGTTTCGCGGCAGAGGAGGAAGAGTTTTTGCAAGGCTGGAAAGAAGTCGTGAGGAGGATATCCCAGGCAGCTTTTATCACGATATCTTTCAATTAAATACAGCTCTAGGAAAGATTTATCTTACTGTAAGTACTTTTATAGGCTCTACCTCTTTTCAGTCTCAAACCATCAAAGCATTCAGTTTAAATGGTAATAGGCTTCAAAGTGATCTAAAGATTTTCAAAACATCCGGCGGAATCAAAAATAACATTTCATTTGCTTATGATTTCTTTTCCGTGGTGGATCGGCCTGAGCGGCCTGTCAGGCTTTTTTCCTTTAACGCGGCCAAAAAAGAATTCAGTTTTCCTGTAGTAATCGAAGATGAAAAAACACCGCAAGGCCGGGTTACTGATAAGAGAATTACTTATCGTTACAATGGTAGATATTTTGTAAGGTCAAATTAAATGGAAAAACGCGAAAGGTACGGATCCGGGGCAAAGTGGGAAGCTCATGTAGGTTATTCCAGAGCGGTAAAGGTAGGAAGCCGAATCTATGTTACAGGGACGACAGCCATTGATGAGCAAAGCCGTGTAATTTGTGTCGGTGATGCTTATGGCCAGACCGTGCAGTGTATCAGAAATATCGAGAAGGCTTTGAAGGCGCTCGGGGCAAGCTTGGAAAATGTTGTGAGAACAAGGATGTTTGTAACTGACATTTCCCGCTGGGAAGAGTATGGCAGGGCACATGGCGAATACTTCGGCGAGATACTTCCTGCAACCTCGATGATCGAAGTTTCAAAACTGATTGACCCCGATATGCTAATCGAAATCGAAGCCGATGCTGAACTCTGAGCCTCTCTCCTCCCGAATCACAAAAACTGATGCCAAATCTTACTCCAAAAGAAATTGAGAGAAACTTTACCGAAATCGTACCTCCGCTAACAGAAGCCGCCGCTGCTGCCGAGGCTGGTAGATGTCTTTACTGCTTCGACGCTCCCTGCATAAAGGCTTGTCCAACACATATTGATGTCCCTTCATTTATTAGAAAAATAGCAAACGGGAATATTGCTGGTGCGGCAAGGGTAATTTTAGATGCAAATCCGATCGGGGCAACATGCGCCCGCGTTTGTCCGGTGGAGGTTTTATGCGAGGGTGCCTGTCTTGAGAAAGCGCTGACTGGCAAACCCGTCGAAATAGGACGCTTGCAGAGGTTTGCCACTGATTATGCCTTTGCAAACGAGAAGTCTTTATTTTCGGCAGCTCCTTCAAATGGATATTCGGTTGGCATAATCGGCTCGGGCCCTGCGGGGCTTTCATGTGCAGCTTATCTGGCACGGCTTGGTTATGAAGTAACGGTTTATGACAAAAGGCCGCTTCCGGGCGGACTGAATACCTACGGCATGGCCGAGTATAAAATGACTCAGTCAGATTCGATCGAAGAAATAAAGCAAATCACCAGGCTGGGCGTAAAGTTTCTTCTTGATACGGAAATTAGCGGCTGTTCTGCAACAGAAGAAGGAAACGTCAGTCCTAACCAGATCGGGGCAAATGGCGAACTAAAAAATAGCAGCTCGACAAATCTGAAATTTTCTAGCTTGCTTTCACGGCACGATGCAATTTTTATTGCCGCCGGGCTCGGAGCCACAAAAACGCTAAATATTCCTGGCGAAGAGCTCGAAGGCGTGATTGATGCAATCAGCTTTATTGAACAGGTAAAATCGCGCGACTGGGGGAATATTTCGCTTGGTCGTCGGGTTGCGGTAATTGGAGCAGGGAATACTGCGATTGATGCGGCAACCCAGGCAAAACGCCTTGGAGCAGAAAAGGTTTCTATTGTTTATAGAAAAAGCGAGGCAGAAATGCCGGCATACCATTACGAATACGAGCTGGCAAAGCATGACGGTGTAGAATTCATTTGGCAGGCTACTCCGATCCGTATAGTTTCGGATACAGCTGAAAATAATAAAGTTGCCGCGCTGAGATGTGAAAGCGCTGATGCTTCAAAACAGGTTTTTGATATACCCTGCGAAATGGTAATAAAGGCCATCGGGCAAACTAAATTAACATCTTTTTTTTCTTCTTTAGGCGGAGTTGAAACGGATAAAAGCGGTCGAGTATTAGTTAACGAAAAAATGCAGACAACAAATCCGAAAGTTTTTGCCGGCGGCGATTGTGTAAATGGCGGTGGTGAGGCCGTCGAGGCTGCACAGATGGGAAAATTGGCAGCAATCGGTATTCATGAAACACTAACTGGTGAAAAGGTCAATTTTGCCGGAGCCTTTTAGCCTGCTCTGCTTTTATAAATTTTATAAGTTGAATTTTTCTCGAGTTCAGAGGTAGTATTTGGCTTGAAAAAGTAAGCTTTCTTTGTGAAAATTGAGATTCTACCCCGGGGCGCGTTCGTCTATCGGTTAGGACGCGAGATTCTCAATCTCGAAAGACGGGTTCGATTCCCGTACGCGCTGCCATTTTTCTAATTCAATCCTATTTGCAGATATTACTCTGGCATATAATCTGTCATTCATTCTTTCGAGAATCTTTCGACTTTGTCATTTTGCCGGAGATTTTTAATTGGCCTGCCATTTGATTAATCGGCCGCAAGTTAAAATGTAAAGCTAGATTATTTCAAGTAACTTTTTTACTTTATTTCGCAACTCCTCGACAATTCGGATTTGATCAACTTTTGACAACCCGCAATCTTTCGAAAAGCTGATTTCCACACCTTCTGCTATTCGATACCTTTCAAGCCGATCTGGTTCATCATCTCGCCGCAGCACTCGCCTTCTACTCGCAACACCACCCGCTCGTGAATTTCATCCTCCGCGACTATAGATTCTACCCTCCCGCCGACCGCACCGTCCGATTCACCTCCAGCCTCGGCGAACAGCCCGGCAACTCACTCCTCCGCTTCTCCTACTCCTTCGACGTGGTGGAAGAATGACAACAAATCTGTTGACTCTGTCAACAAGAAATTCCGCAACTTATCATGTAAAATGTTTATTGATTATCGTGTTTGCCCGCACTAGCAATGCAAACTCAAAAATAAACGGGTTGTAATTGAGAAACTGACGAGAAAGGAGTCAAAAAATTGACTCCTTAAAATCGGATCTTACCGCTTAATTATTGATTCCAATAGATTTATCAAATAAAAAATGGTGCCCTCGGTAGGATTCGAACCTACAACCAACGGATTATGAGTCCGCTGCTCTGACCGTTGAGCTACAAGGGCTTAAAACGTTAAGTTTAATTATAAAAACAGAATAAGGCAAATCTAAACTAAGCAGAAATAGTGTTTAAGGGCCGCAAAGACTTAAAAAAATCTTTTGCACTCTGGAGAGAAAGATCTATCTTTCAAGCTTTGTTTCAGAGGGTGATCAAGGCTTTGAAGGCTCTAATTTTTGCTTCAGGAAAAGTCAGCCTGTTTAATGAAGAAAATTTCTTCAGAATTGCCCAATTTCATCAGCTTTCAAAAAGAAACGGTACTCACTAAAAATTCAAACGAATTCCAACCCTTTCAGTAGTTAAAAAGCGCAAATCCGCGGCCTGAATTTCGTGAAAATGCATGTTTTCTGCTATATTTGCAAAAATCTCTCCTCTTATTGGTTTTCTCAAGTTCAGCAAGAAAATTAAATCTTTGGATCAATCGAGGAAATAGAATGGCTGAAAACATAAATAAAAAGGAAAGTTTTGCAGGACATCCCCCCGGACTTTCAACACTGTTTTTTACCGAAATGTGGGAGCGGTTTTCCTATTACGGTATAAGGCCGCTGCTGGTGCTTTTTATGACTGCTGCATTGGCGCAGGGAGGTTTCGGGTTTGAAAGGGATGAGGCTGCTGCAATTGTAGGTATATATGCTGCCAGCGTATATCTTGCCTCATTGCCGGGAGGCTGGATTGCCGACAGGCTTTTGGGGCTGCAGCGGGCAATACTTTACGGCGCTATCTGTATTGCCCTTGGGCATATTTCGATTGCGTTAACCTCCTTTTTAGGTAGCAAGATATTTTTCTTTTTGGGCCTGGTATTGATCGTTTTAGGTACCGGATTGCTAAAACCAAATATTTCCGCGATTGTTGGTGAGTTGTATCCTGAGGGCGGTGCCAGAAGAGATGCCGGGTTTTCAATTTTCTATATGGGGATCAATCTCGGCGCATTTTTGGGGCAGCTGGTAACGGGTTATTTAGGTGAAAACATCGGATGGCATTGGGGATTTGGTGCAGCCGGGCTTGGAATGATTGTCGGCGTAATAACTTTTATAATCAGATCGCCTAAAACTCTCGGGAACATCGGAAAGGACATAGTCAAAGACCCTGACCCACAAAAACAGGCTAGCAAAGAGAGGCAAACCGTGTTGCTGACATGCCTGGGCATAGCTGCCGTGGCCCTTGTCTTCATTCTGGCTGCATTGGATGTAATCCGAATAAATGCTCAGGTAGTAGGCGGCTACATGACCTATATTTTGATTGGAATTGCTGTCGTTTATTTTCTGTACATATTTCTCTTCGGAGGATTGACCCGCCAGGAAGCGAAAAGAGTAGTTGTAATTGCAGTATTATTTTTGGCCGCCTCGGTATTTTGGGCAGCATTCGAGCAGGCACCGACGGCACTAAACCTATTTGCAAGAGACTTTACAGACAGAAACATTGGCTCGTTTTTGATGCCTGCCACCTGGTTTCAGTCAGTAAATTCCTTGTTTATTATTATTTTTGCTCCTATTTTTGCCGGCATGTGGATGAGGCTGGATAAAAAGGGAATCAATATATCGAGCCCGGTTAAATTTGCTGCCGGATTGGCATTTGCCGGCCTCGGCTTTTTTCTGATGCTGCTAGCGGCAAATATTGTCGTCGCAGGGGGAGTAGGGACGCTGGTTTCACCTTGGTGGCTTGTTTTCAGCTACCTTTTCCAAACTTTTGGTGAATTATTGTTAAGCCCCGTCGGGCTTTCCTCAATGACGCAGCTTTCACCAAAGAGATTTGTTGGCCAGATGATGGGAGTGTGGTTTCTTGCCACCTCGCTCGGTAACCTTATTGCCGGGCTCGTTGGCGGACATGTTGATCCTGAAAAGCTGGATCAGATGCCAAAATTATTTTCCGCAACAACAATCTCACTTTTTATTGCTGCCGTGGTGCTGTTCTTGCTTTCAATCCCGATTTCCAGAATGCTCAGAGAAAAGCAGGATACTGAGCCTGAAGCAGAGACTGCCTGAGCTTTTAATGTTTTTCGCTTAACTCAATATTTGTGGTTGTTACTGATTTTTTCGATGTGTCTTGTAGGCCTCGACAGCTTCGACAGCGCCGGCATGGATTATTTCAGGTTTATGATATTTCCAGTAAACTTCGAATTCTTCTTCTGAAAGGTGCTGGTTTTCTGACCTGGTTTTTTCTTTAAGGTATTCTTCGGCCCATGCCCTTAATTCAGGAATGGTATTCAACGCCCTGCGGGCTCCGTGCATCAAATTATCGCGCTCCATATGTCTAAATGCATATGTTAAATTATTGGCGTGCACTTTTTCAATTTTTGTGCTTTCGATTTTGCGTTATGTATTACCAATCTTTGATGCTCTAGCCTATTTCACGACAGGGCTAATTTGCCTGATTTGATTGATATTCATTCAAAATGAATTTTTTTTAGGATTGAAAGAGCAGCAAAGCGTGGTTTAAATTAGAAAAATGACAAAAGTAAAGCAGCGGGGCATTCAGAGATGCTGCTTTTAATTGTTTCAGTACAATCAGAAAATTTATGAGAGTTCCTTCAGTGAGTTATCTTGGCAGACTGCCGCGGATAATTTTGACCGCGGCTTTACTTTTATCTACTGGAATAAATAGCAATTTTTTATTTCCGGATAGAGTATTTGCACAAACTGCTGCGTCTCCAAGGCCTGCCGGCGAGGCATATATTGTCCCTTTCGTAACGAAACGGCTGGCGAATGGATTAGAGGTTATAGTATTAAAAGATTCATCAGTTCCGCTTGTTACGGTAGAGCTTGCTGTCAGGAACGGTTCATTTACCGAGCCTCCGGAATATCACGGACTCTCTCACCTTTATGAGCATATGTTTTTTAAGCCTAATATGGCTGCAATACTCAATGAATGCGATCAAAGGCCGGAGGCTACTTTAATATCTGTCTGCCGGAATGCATTTTCGCTCCGGGACCAGATCGGCGATACTTCCTATTTGCGAGATTCTAATAAACTCAGTGTTTACAATGGGACAACGCGTGAGGAAATAGTAAATTATTACTATACAACCACCCGTGATTACCTCGAATCGGCGATCAAAACTATAAATGATTCGGTGCGTTTTCCGGCTTTCGACCCTGAACAGCTCGAAGATGAAAAGAAAGTTGTCATAGGCGAAATAGACAGACAGGAAGCCAATCCTTTTGGATTTCTTGACCGCGAGCTCCGTAAAAGGCTCTTTTACAAATATCCCTCGCGAAAAGACCCGATGGGAACCAGAGAATCCGTCAGGGCTGCAACTGTCGAAAAAATGCGCACGATCCAATCAAGATATTATGTGCCAAACAATTCCGCACTTATAGTTACGGGCGATGCCGATCCGGAAACTGTTTTTCTTCTTGCAGAAAAAATCATGGGAAGCTGGAAGCCAAGAGCGGTTGATCCGTTCAAAGAGTTTCCTTTGGTGGATCATCCACCCCTGGAAAAAAGCGAAGGGCTGATAGTGGAACGGCCTGCTGATACTCTCAATGGCGAAGGCGGCGAAAACGTATTCGTTGAAATAGGTTGGCAGGGGCCGTCAATCGGTAAAGATGATGCCGCAACGTACGCTGCCGATGTGTTTTCCTACATTATTACTCAGCCAGATTCAAGGTTTCAGCGTAACCTTGTAGATACTGGTTTGGTCGCATCGGTAGATTTCGGCTACTACACGCAGAGAAATGTCGGCCCGATCAATCTGGTTTTTTCCTGCCGCCCTGATAAAGTAAAGCAAGCACTGGCAGCAATTTACCGCGAGATAGACGCATTTATTAAACCGAACTATTACACGGACGAGGAACTGTCAGCATCTAAAACAATACTTGAAACACGCGATCTTTTCGAAAGGGAAAAGGCAAGCGAATACGCCCATACTCTTGGCTTCTGGTGGTCATCCACAGGAATTGATTACTTCAAGACATATCATCAGAGGCTAAGGGCAGTAACAAGGGCAGATATTGAACGATACCTTAAAACTTACGTAATAGGTAAGAATCATGTAGCAGTCGCACTTATGACCGCAGAAACAAGAAAACGGATAAATTTGACCGAAGCTGACTTGATTGGAGGTGCCAAATGAAGAGCAGCTCCGCAATCAGATCCGGAATTGTTTGGCTTTTAGCTTTTGTATTCTTTTTTTCGAGCCATTTGATTCAGGCTCAGTCAACAGCAAAAGAGACTGATTTTGCCGCACAGGCGGCCTCTGTTACTGAATTCGAGGTAAACGGGCTCAAAGTATTACTTAAGAAAAGAAGCGGTTCTCCAACTGTAGCCGTTGGGCTTTTTATCAGAGGCGGATCAAGAAACATAGATCAGAAAACAGCAGGAATCGAAAGGCTGATGCTAAATTCAGCTATCGAGGCGGGAAAGAATCTTCCAAGAGCCGCTGTCAGAAGGCAGCTTGCCTCAATCGGAGCAAATTTAGGCGTCGAAACATCTGAAGATTTCAGTAATGTTAACCTCGCATGCACAAGGGCAGACTTCGAGAAGGCCTTCAATATTTACTCTACTTTGCTCATTTCTCCCGAGTTCAATCCCTCAGACATTGCAAGGGTCAAAGAGCAGATCCTGACTGCTCTGCGTGAAACCGAAGCCGTGCCGGAAGGAGCTCTCGATGCAATGGAAGAAAAAATAATTTACCAAGGCCATCCTTACTCTAACAGGGTTGATGGAACCGTCTCGACTATACAAAGCTTTAGTCCTGCGGATATTAAAAATTATCACAAAAAAATAATGCAGACATCGCAGCTACTGCTGGTAATCGTCGGAGATTTTGATAGAAAGGATATCGAGCCTTTGATTGCAAATACTTTTGGGAAGCTGCCAAGAGGTAATTATTCGCCAAAGCCGCTGCCTAGGCTCGATTTCAGTCAGGCTACGCTGGACGTTTCGCCCAAATCCCTGCCTACGAACTATGTCCGGGGTGTCTTTGCCGCTCCAACACTCAGCGATAAGGATTATTACGCAATGCGTGTTGCAATTGCGATTTTGCAATCCTTGGTTTATCAGGAAGTAAGAGGACGTCTGCAGCTTTCTTACGCTCCGGATGCGGACATTGATAACCTTGAATCAAACACTGCAAATATCTCTGTTTCTACAACAGATCCAAACACTGCAACGGCCGCAATGCTTGCCCAGATCAAACTGTTGCAAAACAGGACTCTCGACCCACGAATAATTGACGAAATAGCTTCATTTTTCCTTACGCGGTATTACATGGGACAAGAAACAAGCCTGGCGCAAGTAGGAGAGTTGGCGAAGTATGAATTGGTGGCAGGCAGTTGGCGACGTTCCTTCGATTTCATTGATGGCGTCAGAAACGTTACTCCGTCTGATATCAGGATGGTTGCAAATAAATATATGAAAAATATCAGATTTCTGTATGTTGGCGACCCTGAAGCTGTAAATAAAATGACTTATTTAAATCAGTGAACTTCAATTTGTGATATAAATCAGTAAATACCTTAAGGTGACTTCTAGTGTCATTAAAGCTAAGTATTCACTGTTTTCAGTTAAATTATTCTTTTAATGATCCGGGACAATACGATTTTTAATCTTTGCAGCCTGAGTCCCTGAGTTTTAATCATGCCTGAGGTTCAGCCGCTGACTTGACTCGGGCTTTTCCTACCTGAACCTTTGCAGGCCTTAAAAGCTGTTCGCCGAATTTGTAGCCGCGGCGGTATTCAGCAGTAATTTTACCGTCCGCCTCTTCTTCAACTTCCACTACGTCAACAGCTTCATGCAGCTCAGGGTTGAAGTCCATGCCGACAGAAGGTATCGGCTCTACACCGACATTTAGAAGAGCCTGTTCAAATGAACGCGCAGTGCCTATAACGCCGTTCCTTAAATGTTCCAGGGATGGATCTGTTTCGCTGGCCGAAATTGCTAAATTAAGGTTATCAAGCACTGGCAATAGGGTTTCGAGAAAAGCATATTGGGATTGTTTCGCCCTCTCTTCAAGGGTTTTCATAAGGCGGGAGCGCATTTCGGCTGTTTCACGCTCCAATTGGCTTTTCAATTCATCGAATTTAGCCTGTACACCGACAAGTTTCGCTTCGGCTGCCTCACGGCGTTGTATTTCACTTTTAAGCTGGGCTTCCAGCTCCGCCTCGCGCGTCGAGGCAACTGATTGAGCCGCAGAATTTCCTTTGTCAGGATCTGAGGCTTGCTCCGTTGTTGAATTGCCCTCAAGATCCACTCTTTCGCCTTTTTCATTAAAACGCCTTTTATCGGTCACAGGTATTTCAAACTCCTCAATTTCCATACTACTAAACCCGATCGGACAAGCTCGATCAAAGCTTCTTTGAATATTTAATTTTTTTTCAGAGCTAACTAACGCTTCTGCAAAGTTTTAATTATAACCGGATAAGATTTCCAGGTTAAATTAAGAATGCGTTCTATGCACTGCAAAAAGGTCAATGCATAATCCAATAAAACTAAAAATATGAATAGCTCAGCTTCGGGCAGCTTTGCTTTCATCCTTTACTGCTTTGAAATCAAGCTTTCCGTCTGCTGCCGTTACTTTTACTGTCTCTCCGCTTGAAATCTCGCCTTTCAGAATTTTAGCAGCCAAAGGATTTTGTACCATGGTCTGAATAGCCCTTTTCAATGGCCTGGCACCGTAAACAGGGTCGAACCCCTGCTCGACCAGAAGTTCTTTGGCCGAATCGTCCAGCTCGAGCCTGATATCACGGTC
>DATLZX010000224.1:0-2506 GCA_035573795.1 Pyrinomonadaceae bacterium
AGAATAGATTTACTTGAATACATTGCTTTTTAATTTTCAATTGATTTTCGGAGGTTCAAAAATGAAAAAGCTGACTTTGATTTTATCAATAGTTATTTTAGGTGCTCTTACAGCCGCTGCTCAGGTATCCTCCCAAACAAATGCTAACGGCTCTGCTAACTCATCAACCGGCGTAACAAAAGAAGGCAAAATGCTTAAGCTTGATTCAGCCTCTCAAGTAGCTGCCGAGCTTCAAAGCTCTCTCAACGTAGAAAAGGCAAAAGTCGGTGACCAGGTTCTCTTAAAAACGAAGCAGGCAATCAGGCAGAATGGCGAAGTAGTCGTTAAAAAGGGAGCTACGCTTGTCGGACGTGTAACCGAAGTTCAAAAGAAAACCAAAGATTCAGCCGAATCAAGAATCGGCATTTTGTTTGACACTCTCAAGCAGGGTAACCTGACTATGCCTATAACCGCGACAATAGTTTCTGTTACAAACGTTGCTGCCCGTGCCAGTTATGATGATGGTTACGCAGATGCCGGAGCAATGACGGGCTCCAACACTTCTGCGACAGTTGGCCGCAGCGGCGGTTCAGGAGGCTCTGGAGGCGGCTTGCTTGGCGGTGTAGGACAAACAGTTGGTGGAGTTGTAAATACAACTACAAGGACTGTCGGCGGCGTCGGACAGACTGTAGGTTCTGTTGCAGATACCACAGTTGGAACAGCCACTAATACAACGGCCGGTCTAACTTCCAACGTTGGGCTTGGTTCGATCAGGATCAGCCAGTCAGCCGATGCTTCGGCCAATTCCTCTTCGACGCTTTCGCTTTCAGGCGGAAATCTGAAGTTGGACAAAGGCGCAATGTTTACATTGAATATAAGCAGCAATGCAAGCGTTTCGAAGGACAACCAATAATCTTCATCCGCTTGCCTACAGCTGATAAAGTTCCAATCTTGATTAGCGAAAAATGCCGTAAACTCGCAAGTGCGGTTTGCGGCATCTTTCATTTTTACACCAAGTCATTTAGAGATTTTCGGCCTTAGAATCAACCCTTGAAACAAATTTTACTTTATGCATGAAAAAATCATTTTGGATACTTTTATCAGAAAATTCTTTTTACCAGGCGCGAAATCTTCTTGTCAGATTTGAAAATTTTCTTTTATTCAAGTAATCATAAAATTTCTGATATGGGCTGGGTATCAGCCCGATATCTTTAATGTGGTAAAATCCTCGATAATGCTCAAATATCCAATTGCTGAGATTACCCTTTTTTTTGACCTCGAATGGGTTCCTGACGCAGAAGCCGCCAAACGGCTCTACAACCTGCCTGCCGATACAACTGAAGCAGACGCAATGCAAAAACTCTGGGAGATGTCCTCAGGCTATTCAGAGGATGTTCCTCATCCGTTCGTTAAGTATCTTTTCTCAAGGATAGTTTCAATCGCCTTTTTGTCCAGGCGCCGCATCTACAGAGAGGGTGAATTGGGAATAGAGTTCCGTTTGAATTCCTATCCGGCTTTACCCGACAATCCGGGAAGTATAAAGCCGGAAGATGTAATTGAATCTGAAATCATCAAAAGGTTTCTGGATGCCGTCGGCAAAAAACGGCCAAATCTGGTTGGCTTCAATTCCAGCGAATCTGATTTTCAGGTGCTGATACAGCGCGGAATCATCAACGAAGTTTCTGCACCGGACTTTTGCCGTCGTCCCGAAAAAAACTGGGAGGCGGATGATTACTTCAAGCGCTGGGATAATGAGATGCACCTCGACCTGGCCAAATTGTTCGGAAACTCTAAGCTGATGCCAAAGCTTGATGAGATCGCAAAACTTTGTGGATATCCGGGCAAGATTGATACTTCGGGTGATCAGGTTTGGCAGCTCTGGCTGAACCGTGATCTCGATCAAATCATCAAATACAATCGGCTCGATGTTTTGAACACATATTTGATCTGGCTAAGGATTGCCTACTTTACCGGCAAGTTGTCAGACGAAGAATATCAAATGGAGCAGGACGATTTCAGGGCATTCCTCGAGAACGAGGCCGCAAAACCATCTGGCGATTACATCAAAAAATTTCTTTCAGCATGGATTGAGCATTGATTTAAGAAATTTTCAGCAACGCTATTTTTCGAGTATGCAGCTAAGAAAAATTTATAACGAATCGTGCTTGGACACATTGTCCCGTATGCCGGACGATTTCCTTGATATGACATTGACGAGCCCGCCATATGACGACCTTAGAGAATACGATGGTTATCAAACAGTGTCATTCGTGGAGGTCGCTCGCTGCCTGTTCGAAAAGACAAAGGCTGGCGGTGTTGTTATTTGGGTAGTCGGTGATAAAACAGTAAATGGCAGCGAGACCTTATCCAGCTTTAAGCAGGCATTCGCTTTCAAAGATGCTGGTTTCCGTGTGCATGACACAATGATTTACGCCAAGCGTAATCCGATTCCAAGCGATTGTGGCAAAAGATATCGGCAATGCTTTGAATATATGTTCTGTTTTTCAAAGGGCCAGCCCAAAACATT
>DATLZX010000225.1:0-14408 GCA_035573795.1 Pyrinomonadaceae bacterium
TGAAAAAATAACCCAAGGCATCGTAGCGCTTGCCAATACTGATGGCGGCACAATAATTTTTGGCGTAAGCGATCAAATGCGGATTGAAGGAGTCAACAATCCCGAATGGGTTCAGGAAGAGCTTGTCAGAATCTGTCGCGATGAAATCATTCCGCCTGTTATCCCCTTGGTTGATACTGTTGCTTTTGATAATGGCAAAAGAATCGTAACGCTTGAGGTTGTTCCGCGAAATAGGCCTTACCGCACTCGTGATGGCAAGTTTTATATGCGGTTCGGGGCTGAAAAGCGAGAGATACCGCGCGAGCAGCTCTCGAGCTGGATTGATGAATTAAGGCCAGTTGGCTATGAATCGCTTCCTATCTTCGATGCAACAGAGAGTGATTTCGATGATTCGATGCTGTGGTCCTTTGCTAGTGAATTTACCGATACAAGCCCCACAATCAACATTTATCAGACCGCTGCTTTTTTGAAAAACGACTTAGCTCTCGCCGTTGGCGAACAAGGCGAGTTTTTCCCTACCGTAGCGGCTATGGTCCTTTTCGGCAAAAATGAGAGGGTAAGAGATTTATTCCCTCGTTCAAGCGTAAGTTTGCTCAGGATATCCGGAGAAAACGGCAATCAGCAAACCGTAGAAAAAGTCAAAATTACAGCAAACCTTCACAATCTTTATGAGGCAATTATGAAGTTCGTTGAAAGGTATTGCGACCTGTCGAAAGACAAACCGCGAAGGCGGCCGCAACTTGTTGATAGTTTCGCAGTTCCGCGTTCGATCTATAATCTGTATGCGGTTAGAGAAGCCGTGGCTAATCTTTTGATCCATAGAGATTTTTCACTTAAAGACATCGAATCCAGAATCATTATTTCTGATCGTTCCATAGAGTTCATAAATGCAAGGAGATCTGCTCTTTATACACCGCAGCTGTCAAGAGCGATAAGATATGGCATTGCGCAAAGGATAAATCCAACTATTGCAGCAGTTTTTACTAGAAGAGAGTATGGCATCAATCCTCCTAAAGGTGGGCTGCCGATGATACTGAAACAAACCGAGAGGTTTGCCGGACGCAGAGCCGAAATTTACACATCAAATGATGAGTTTAGGCTGAAGATACCAGGTGCATAAAATAAAGCGAAAAGTTCAGATTTACGGTGCTATCCTAACCTTTCTGATTTTTTATTTTTCCAATCCCAGCCCGCAGAGCCATTTCGACTACACATTTCGTATTGCAGAAGCTTTTCTCAGTGGACGGATTGGATTGGTTACTACTCCGCCATCCTGGCTCAATGAATTCGTACCCACAGGCAACAATTACTATTCGGTATTTCCGCTCGGAAGCGTGCTTACAATGCTCCCGGCTGCGTTATTGAAAAAAGCAGGCTTGATATCTCAGATGCCTTCGGCAACACTTTCTGCAATTGCTGCTGCCTTGATTTGGTATTTACTGATACCGATCGGAGAAAAATGCGGCGCCGGCCTGAAAAGGGCTGCGCTCAATACAGCGGCGATAATTTACGGAACCTGGTTTTGGTCAAACATAGTATTTGCCGGAGCCTGGCAGCTTGCGCTTGGCTTTGCAGCGTTGGGAGAATGCGCTGCGATTTACTTTACGCTTGTAAACAAAAAGCCGCTGCTGGCTGGCTTTTTCTTTTCTATCGCTTTTGGAAATAGAACTGAGTTGATTCTTTCGGCTCCTTTTTTCATTGCCTGCCTTGTTTCTGATCCTTTGAATCCGGCTGACGAAGAAACAAAGCCGATACTAAGCAGTAAAAAAGGCAAACATACAGCCACTGGACAAATCAATTTTTCCGGATGGAAAACGTTTGAATATTTCAAGCGACTAGTCCTTATGGTTTACGAAAAACCCCGGAAAAACCTGCTTTTCATATCGCAATTTCTGGCTTTTCCATCTCTGTTGCTTTTTGCCACTTTTATTTACAATTACGCACGTTTTGATTCGCCTTTCGATTTTGGCTACGCAAGAATTCCGGGTGTACTTAATGAACCATGGTACAGGCACGGAATTTTTTCGATGCATTATATACCAACACAGGCCTGGGAGATGCTCTTAAAGCCCTGGCACATAATTTCGAATTTCCCCTATTTCTTGCCGGATGGGTTTAGTTCTTCGATTTTGATAAGCAGCCCTTTTCTTATTTACTGTTTTGTAAGAAAAAGAAATCCACAGTTGGCTGCTCTTTCCTGGATTACATTGGCAATGATTACTTTGATTCATTGGATGCATGGGAACTCCGGCGGCTGGCAGTTTGGATATCGTTACGCAATTGTAAGCCTTCCGTTTATTTTTTTGCTGCTTACATCGGCAGAAAGGAAGAAATTCACTGCATTGGAAGTTTCACTTTACATATTCAGTTTTGTTGCCAATTTATGGGCGCTTTGGTTATTCAATTGGACCAGCTACTTGAAAATCTGATTTTATTCATGTTTGGCTTCATTAAAAATTTAATGTTTCTCACAATTGAAAATCCTTCATATCTCGTAAATCTCAAAGAGAAAGAGCATAATTAACTTTTTTATGCTGCTAGACATAACTCCGCTTAAGGTTTCCAGAGACTACAGGCTTTTGTTTTTTGGCCAGCTTGTATCATTTTTTGGCTCGATGATGACCTTCATCGTCGTTCCCTGGCAAATATATGAGCTTACCGGTTCTTCTTCAATGGTTGGTTACATTTACCTTGTGGAGTTTGTCCCGATGCTTGTCCTGGCTTTTGTTGGAGGAGCATTGGCTGATTATTTCGAAAAGCGAAAACTGCTCAGAATAACAGAATTCGGACAAACTTTGGCCTCGATTCTGCTTTTGATAAACTCGCTTTTGCCTCAGCCTACAATCTCAGTTTTGTTTCTTTGCGTTGCTGTACATTCCGGACTCTCAGCCCTGCAGAGGCCAGCTTTCGAGGCATTTATTCAAAAGGTAATCCCTGCTCAAATGATGGCAGCCGTAACGGCACTAAATTCCATCAGATGGAGCCTGGGAGCAATCGTGAGTCCCGCAATTGCCGGTATCGTGGCTGTAAAACTCGGGCCAACCTTTGCTTATGCTTTTGATGTATTGACTTTTTCGGCAACGATTTATGCATTGTTTAAAGTCAAGGCAATTCCCCGTGCTGTCGGAGCCGAGCGCCCCGGCATATCTGGCATCCTACGGGCAATAAGATATGCAGCCTCTCGCCAGGAAATTCTCGGAACGTATTTTATTGATTTTGCCGCAATGTTCTTCGCCATGCCGCAGGCACTTTACCCCGCCCTTGCGACAACATTTGGCAGAGAATATGTTGGCTTTTTTCCGGCCTGCCTTGCAGCAGGTGCCCTTTTGGGCAGTATAACTTCCGGTTGGTCAGGCAAGATCGAACGCCACGGTTTGTTTGTTATCATTTCGGCAATTTGCTGGGGAGTTGCCATTACTTTATTTGGGCTGGCTGGTAATATAATTCTTGCTCTCGTTTTGCTTGCTGCCGCCGGCTATTTCGATATGATTTCCGGCATATTCCGCGGTGCGATCTGGAATCAGACGATCCCGAATTTTCTTCGAGGCAGGATGGCAAGCCTTGAGATGATTAGTTATCTTTCCGGCCCGATGCTTGGCAGCGCCAAGATGGGCATAGTAGCTGAAACTTTCGGTACAAGTATGGCAATCGTATCCGGTGGAATACTCTGTGTTATCAGCGTTTTGCTAGCCTCGCTTTTCCTTCCGAAATTCTTATCCTATAAAGGGCAAGAAGGGATTAAACAACGTGAATTAGAAGAAACCCGGCACAACGAGCTGGCTAGATTGTGCGAATCTGAATTTTAGAATATTGCCATGGTGCTGATTTGATTGCTTTCAACAATACTTTTATCAACTAGTATTTATGCCTATTTTGAGAAAACGTGAGATTGAAAATCTCGAATCGCTAAGCGGTGAGCTTCTGCAAGCCTACCTGGATAAATTGCCCGCGCCGGCAGCAAATATAAGCGAATTGCTCGATTTTATCGAGGACGAATTATTCGAAAATCATTGCAGCCATACTTTGAAATATACAATGAACTTCGTCCTCAATAACGGCCTGGATTTCGCAAAGATTTCATCCTGGCTTTCGGCTAATGGCGGAAGCTGTGATTGCAAGGTTATGAAAGACATTGCTCCCTATTGGAGGGCTAAATTCGGTGATGACTAATTGCCGGACTTGCCTAAAACTGCTTTTAAATAACGCCCCGTATGAGAAAGTTCTGAAGAAGCTATATCTTCAGGAGTTCCCGCTGCAAGTAAATATCCGCCTGCCTCGCCGCCTTCCGGCCCAAGGTCGAATATGTAGTCCGCAGTCTTGATTACGTCAAGGTTATGCTCGATGACCAAAATGCTGGCTCCACTGTCCAGCAAAGCCCTGAACGCATTCAGAAGTTTATTTATATCCTCGAAATGCAGCCCTGTAGTCGGTTCATCGAAAATGTAGAGAACGCTTTTCTCACTCGAGGATGAAAGATGAGCCGCTAGTTTAACTCTCTGCGCTTCGCCTCCGCTAAGCGTCGTTGCCGATTGCCCGATTCTCAAATACCCAAGCCCGACCGAGTCGAGAACGGCTAATTTCGTAGCGATTTTTTTTACATCGCTGAAAAATGCTACCGCTTCGCGGACAGTCATCTCTAGAACGTCAGTAATTGATTTCCCCTTGTATTTAATGGCCAGGACCTCTTCGCGGAATTTCTTGCCGTTGCAATCCTCGCAGATCAGCTCGACATCAGCCAGAAACTGCATTTCAACAACCACAACACCGCTTCCCTGACATGTCTCGCATCGTCCGCCGGGTACATTGAATGAAAAATGCGAAGCACTGAATCCCTTGGCTTTTGCAGTAGAAAGCGAGGCAAACAAATCGCGTATCGCATCGTAAGCCTTGATATAAGTTACCGGATTAGAGCGCGGAGTGCGGCCAATCGGAGATTGGTCAACCATAACGACATCGTCCAATAAATCCGCACCATGAATTTTCCTGAAGCTGCCGACAGGCCCGCTCCACTCACCGCGTATTTTTTTCAGGCCGGCATACAAAACGTCATGCACCAAAGTAGATTTTCCCGATCCGGAAACGCCCGTAATGCATACGAACATCCCTAAAGGTATTTTTACATCCAGATTTTTGAGATTATTTTCCCTTGCTCCGATTATTTCTATGTATTCTCCGGTAAATTTGCGCCTCCGTTTGGGCACCTTGATCTCGCTTTCACCGCGAAGGTATCTGGCCGTAAGCGATGTCTTTGAGTTCAAAAGTTCATTGAAACTTCCCTCGAAGACCACATCGCCACCTAATTCGCCGGCCAATGGCCCTATATCTATAATGTGGTCTGCTGCCCGTATTGTTTCTTCATCATGCTCGACTACGATCAGCGTGTTACCGATGTCCCTGAGCCCCTCGAGTATCCTTACAAGTCTTGTATTGTCCCTCGGATGCAAGCCAATGCTGGGCTCATCCAGAACGTATAATGTTCCCACAAGAAGTGATCCGAGATTGGTTGCTAATTGTATTCTTTGTGCTTCACCGCCGGAGAGTGTAGATGAGAGCCTGTCCAGCGTCAGGTAATCCAACCCGACATCTACCAGAAACTTTAAACGCCGTTTAATCTCTGTTAAAAGACGTTCAGCTATTTTTGCCCGCTCGGCACTGAGCTGGACGTTATTGAAAAAAAGGAAAGCCTCGGAAATGGGCATTTTGAGAATTTCTGTAAGGGCTTTGCCTCCGATTTTTACACTTCTGGCTTCAATCCGCAGGCGCGAACCCAGGCAATCGGGACATTTTGTATAACCTCTGTATTTTGCGAGAAAAACTCTTATGTGGAGTTTATATTTTTTAGTCTCCAGCCAGTCGAAAAATCCCTTTATGCCGCGCCAACCGTCATCTCCGTAAATTATTGCATTCTGCTGATAATCTTCTAGGTCTTCGAATGGCTTCGTTATATCTATTCCGGCAAATTTCGTGTACCTGAGCAGTTCATTGAGTGCCCAAGAGTGCTGCGGGCGAGTAAATGGCTCAATGGCGCCTTCTTTTATTGAAAGCTTTTTGTTCGGAATAACCAGGTCGAAGTCAACTCCTATCGTATTACCGAATCCTTGACACGTAGGGCATGCACCATACGGAGAGTTGAAACTGAACAGGCTGGGCTCGGGCTCTTCGAATGCCGTGCCATCGTATTTACAGGTGAAAGTATCGGCAAAATTCAACCTTTTGCCAACAGTTTCAAAATTATTGACCCCGACCCGTTCTATCACTGCAGAGTGAGATTCTCTGAAACATATTTCGAGGGAATCAACTAGCCTTTGTCTTGCATCTTTATTTGCTTTCAAACGGTCAATAAGGACCAAAGTGTCATTGAAATCTGGAAAATTGTAATTGTCCGGGGTTTTAAGTTCGATTACTTCGCCGCCGCGGTAAAGCCTTGTAAACCCATGCTGCATCAACGCGATAATCTGGGCAGATACCGAAGGGTCTTTCTTTTCTGCCTGGCTTTTCTTTCTGGCTCTGCTGCCGCTTTTCTTTTCTTCACCCATTAGCCTTGGGACCGGCATCAGAACGTAAAACTTTTCTTCATCTTCGAGTTTCTCGAGCACCTCATCGGCGGCAGATTCCGGAGAGTCTTTTTTTACTTCCCTGCCGCAAACGTAGCAAATGGTCTCGCCTGCCCTGGCATACAAAAGCCTCAGATAATCATAAATTTCAGTTTGAGTAGCAACCGTCGAACGAGGATTTCTTGTAGAGTTTTTCTGCCGGATTGCTATGGCCGGAGCAATCCCGATTATTTCGTCTGCATCAGGCTTATCCATTCTTTCTAGGAATTGCCTTGCATATGCCGAGAGCGACTCGACATAGCGCCTTTGCCCCTCCGCATAAATAGTGTCAAACGCAAGGCTCGATTTACCTGAGCCTGAAACCCCTGTAATCACTGTAAGTTTATTGTGCGGGATGGTAACTGAAATGTTTTTTAGATTATGAACCCGAATACCCCTTGCCCTGATGGCCTCATCTTTTGCTAACTTGGCGCGCATAGTCGTTTATTTTGGCCTTAAAGTAAAACTTAATTTTAACATTTAAGACACGCAAACAAAATTATGCTTTGAATGGCTTCGTAACTATTCTCTGAAAGTAGTAGGAATGAAGGCTTATTTTTTCGGTAAGCCAAGTGCTAGATTAGAGCTTTCAGAAATTATTAAAGCCTTCTTGAGTGTTTTCTATGGATTCCCGGTAGGAAGAGATTTACCCTTAAAAAAGTTAACTGAAAACTGAGCAGTAAAAAAAAATGCATCGTTGATTTTAACTACCAGCGATTATCGTATTTTGCCAAAGGCCCGCTTAATAGGCGCGGATAATCAGGCATAAGAACCAGAATGTTTTTGATCGAGAAAATCTGCGAGTCTTTCGCCTTTTTGATTCGGTAATTTCTGCCTTTCGGGTTTGCAATGGTCAACTCCACCTTGCTGCCAAAATCTCTTGAAATTACGGCTTGCCGCCATTCATTTTTCGCCCGATAAAGCATTCTTGTGCCGGTTGCCAGCTCTCCCAGAATAGTCTGCGGCAAATACGGTTCGGAAATCTTCCCTGAAATGATGATGCTCACTGTTTATTAAACAAAATTAAACAGACCGGAGTTGTTTCTTTGCTATTGGAAAAAATGCCAATGCAATAATTCAGTTTTCCTGAAAAAGCGAATCTTCTGCCGAGATGCTCTTATATGCATAGATTCGCAAGCCGATGAAAATTATCACAGTCGCAATAAAAATCCAGAGCAGAACCCAAAATATTGCGGGTATTCCGGAGGCAACGGCCATGTTCGCCGCATCAGAATGAGCATTGGTAAATGCAGTAATGAAAAAGACATTCATCAAGTCGAAAATTGCGCTTAAAAGAGTCTGAGTAGCGATCAGAGCCAGTAGGAAATCTGCCCATTTTCTGGACAATAACTTGAAAGCTAAAGCTAATAACAGTGACAATATTGTCCCTGAAATCAGAGTAAACGCCCAGGAGTAAAAGCTTATCGAAATAAAATTGCTTGTAAGCGGCGAGATAAAACCAAAAATCGCCGTCAACAAAGCCATAAGGATCGTCAGGAGCCTTAATGCCATGGTCGAGGACCAATTAAGCCGCAACCATAGCAGCAATGCAAGCCCGAAAATTGTTGTTCCAAGGTAACCGGCACTTGCAATCAATAAAAGCGAAACGCCACCGTTTGAAAGTGAGTTCACCGCACCGCTTCCATCCGGTGAAACAGTGAGGCTTTGCACACTTCCTCCTGTTAATACCGTTAAAAGTGCATGACTGCCCTCATGTATGAAGGTGGCAAAAATCCTGAAAGGATAAAGCAAATAGCCGGCCGGTTGAAACCAAAGAGAAACAACCCAGATCAGGATACTAAACGCAAGAGCCGCCAGCAGAAGCGAAAGATGCGGCCTGGTATGATTGTCGGTTTTCATAACTTATAATCCTATGTCAGATTAGATGACATAAAAAGACCCTGAAGAGGCTAGATTGCGAAAAATTTAATCATTTTAATCAATCGCTAAGTTTTGCCCGTTTGGCCCAAACGCATAGTTTAACAACCATAAAATTAATCCTGATTTAATTTCATCTGGAAAAGTGTAACAGAAAACGTATAATGGCAGCCTTTTAGTGATTTAGGCCATTGATTTGACTAATCAACTCGCCGGTAATCTTCCCGACCGCCTGATTTTTCCTCCAATCTTATAGCTTCTATGATAATTCCGCGTTCGACTGCCTTGCACATATCGTAAATTGTGAGTGCCGCCACGCTGGCTGCCGTAAGGGCTTCCATCTCGACACCCGTCCTATCCGAAGCCTTAGCCTTGGCAGTAATTGAAATCCTGCCTTCACCGCAAACAAACTCTATTTCTACAGAGGCGAGATTGATCTGATGACAAAGCGGAATTAGGCGTGGCGTCTGCTTTGCGGCCATAATACCGGCAATTCTTGCCGTAGAAAAAACGTCCCCCTTAGGTATTTTGCCTTCTGTAATGAGTTCAAGTGTTTCAGGGCTTAGGCGAATCTGACATGAAGCCGTAGCCGTGCGTTCTGTAACAGGCTTTTTGCTGACATCTACCATCAGCGCCTGTCCTTTTTCATCAATATGGGATAATTTTTTCATTTTTGCATTATTAACGGCTAATCTCTTTTCCTGGCACAAACCAATAAAGTATTTCCGCCCAGCAGGATTTCATCACTGCTTAATTCATCCAGCATGCGATCCCTTCTGTATTCAGATGTGTGAAGCCTGTTTATAAGGCGAATCAAGCCAACAAGCGGATAAAACCATTTTGCTCCCGACTTTTTACGATCTGGGGCAATCTTGCAAATTTCAAAATTGTTTTTCTCAAGATAGTATTTAAGCTCAGGATATGGGATCGGGTTGATGTGAAGAGCCGCTTCGATCCGACCGGGGAATTCATTCGACATCCTGTACAGCGATTTTTCAGTAATCGGTTTGAAATGAGAAGTATAACCCTGAAACAAAGCTTTTAGCCTTTCCTCGATATTCAAAATATTCGGAATACTTATGATCAATTTACCCTTGCCGCGTAGAACCCTGGAAAATTCCCTGATTGCAAATGCGGGATTTTCAATATGTTCGAGCCCCTCGATGCATACGGCAATATCGAAACTATTATCATCAAAAGGAAATCGCTCGCTCAGATCTGCCCTGGTGCAAATCAATTCCCCGGCTTTGAAAAACTCTGGATAAAGGTCGGCACAAACCACTTCGAAGCCCTCTGATTTTAATAATTGTGCGAGAGCTCCTTCTCCGGCAGGAAAGTCCAGGCATAATCCATGCTCGCCTTTAAGCATATCCAAAACAACTTTGTAGATTTCCTCATGTGCCAAAGCTTTTGGAGGATGCGCTGAAGCTTCTTTTGCTGCTAACTCGGGTAATGAATCCATCATCGGCTAAGCAAATTCCTCCAATGGATATATCTTGCATAAATCGCCGGTATTCAACTTTGTACCCCTTGGCAGGTAGATAAGGGCATTAGATCTGGCAAGGCCAATAAAATCTGATGAGCCGATCCAGCTAACAGGATTTACGCATAAACGAGCCGCATCGTCAGTAAAAGTCAGCCCGGGCAGAAATGTATCACGCTCAGCAGCGGCTTTTGCTTCCTTAGCCAATATTGCCTTTCGCTCCCTCAGGCCGACCTGTCTGGCCGCTTGCATTTTCATGATTGCTGCTCTTACAAAGATCAGAAAAGTTACAATTGCAGAAACCGGATTACCCGGAAGCCCGAAAAACAGCCTGTCTCCGCGTCGCGCAAAAACCGTTGGTTTACCCGGCTTGAGGCAAACCTTGTCGAAAAAAATCTCGGCCTTGATTTCTTTCAGTGCGGCTTTGGTCAGGTCATATTTGCCCACTGAAACTCCGCCTGTAGTTATTATTATGTCGGCTGCCTTTGCCGCTTTTTTCAATTTTGCAATGATGTCTTTGATGTCATCGCCGGCAGTTTCTTCAATAACGCAGTCTGCGGCAAAAGATCCGGACAAGGCCGAAAGCGCAGAAGAATTCGAGTTTCTTATCTGATCAATCAAAGGAGTTTTATTCACCGGAACGATTTCGGTACCCGTAGCAATAATCGCCAATTTCGGCTTTTTTGCTACTCGGATCCTGCTCTTTCCAAAAGATGCCGCACAGGAAATATTAAATGGAGTGAGTTTATCGCCTTTTTGTAGGACAACTTTGCCTTTTTTTATTTCAGCACCTTTTTTGACTATGAACTGGCCTTTATTTGGCTTTTCAAGAAATGTAGCAAAACCGTTTTCTTCTTTGACAAGCTCCAGTTTTTGAACGCTGTCGGCGCCGGCCGGAACTCTGGCTCCCGTCATTATCCTGACGCAAAAGCTTTTTTTAAGTATGCCGTTCCAGCCCTTGCCGGCGGCTGATTCGCCAACTATTTTTAGCCTCAAGGGGGTTGATGTGTTATCTTCGCTAACTAATGCGTAGCCATCCATTTGCGAGCGGTCGAATGGCGGCATATCTCTGTCAGTAACGACATCTTCGGCCAATATCCTTCCGCAAGCCTGCTCAAGCTTTACTAACTCGCTCCCCTTGACCGGCGTCTCACGCAAGACTATTTTCAGGGCTTTTTCCAGATCGAGCATACTTTGATCATTTATGCAATCAATGTGTAAAATGCTAAACTTAAATTAATGAATAATTTGTCACTTTACAGCGATCTTTTTCACAATTAAGGCATTTTTTAGATATTAACATACAAAACATCTCGATTAAGGAACCCAAAGCAAGTGATTGATTTCGAATTTACTGAAGAACATCTGGCGTTGCGAAACACCGTCCGTGAATTTGTTAGCCGCGAGGTTGCCCCGCACATTAAAGAATGGGACGAAAAAGCTCACTTTGAAAGAAGCGTTTTCGACAAAATGGCAGAGCTGGGCCTGCTTGGAGTATGTATCCCGGAGCATTATGGCGGTGCAGGCTTCGATTATGTTTCGCTTGGTATAGTCTGCGAAGAGCTTGAAGCCTGCGATACCTTTATGCGCGTTGCTATGAGCGTACACGTCGGGCTCAATAGCCTCTCTCTTTACAGTTGGGGAACCGAAGAACAGAAGCAGAAATACCTCGTCCCACAGGCTAAAGGCGAAAAACTGGCAACTTTCGGGCTTACAGAACCTAATGCCGGCTCTGATGTTGTCGGAATGCGATCCCATGCACGAAAAGACGGAAATGATTGGATTCTGAACGGTGAGAAGATGTGGATCTCGCTTGCTGACGTTGCAGATCACTTTCTGTTTTTCTGTTGGACCGACCCCGAAAAGCAAAAAAAGAGAGACCATAGCGGTATAAGCTGCTTCATCGTCGAGCGTAATATGAAAGGCTTTTCAAGCGGCACGATCCATGGAAAGCTGGGCATAAAGGCCGGCAATACAGGCTATTTTTCATTGCAGGATGTAAGGGTGCCGCAAGAAAATATGCTCGGCAAGGAAGGCGAGGGGTTCAAAATCGCGATGTTTTCTCTTGAAAACGGCCGCTATACTGTGGCAGCAGGGGCGACCGGTGTTATACGTGCCTGTAGGGACGCTGCAGTGTCTTACGCTAATACCCGCGAAGTACAGGGGCAAAAAATTTCTAATTTTCAACTGGTAAAACAAAAGATTGCTGAAATGGAGGCAGATTACCAAATGTGCCATCTGCTCTGGCTGAAGTGCGGATGGCTGAAAAATCAGGGACTGCCTTCAGCCAGGGCGGCCAGCCTAGCTAAGTGGCAAGCAACGACTCGCAGTGAAAAAGCTGCTTCTATGGCAATAGAGGTTCATGGGGCCAACGGTTATACGAACGATTACCCGGTTGAGAGGTATCTCAGAAACTGCAAGGCTGCCGTAATTTATGAAGGAACAAGGGACATTCACACTTTGATGCAGGCTGATTGGGCTCTCGGCCTTCGTAAAGAAAAACCTGCAAGGGTTACGCTTCCGCCATATCAGGCGGCCGAAGCCAAAAAAGCCTGAGGTTAATTCAATCGGCTATTAACCTTTGCAGATAATCTCGCAAGGCAAAATTTAGTCGCAAGAATCAACAAATTCCTCACTAAAAACTGAACCTGCTTATAGAAATTCTGATTACATAATGAAAAAAACCGCTCCTCGAGTCGGGCGGTTTTTTTCTCGGATTAACTTTATGCTTTTGTTTGCAAATCGTTTTTAATCTTTTATTTAAGAGCTCCTTCAGGCTGGCGGTTTGTCATTTTCCACTCGCCGTTTTCTTTGACAAAAACGATAGTAATGCCATTTGGGTAGCCTTTCGTTCTAACTTCCGCAGTTGCCTCATTGCCGTTTATTTTTTCATTCCTTACTTCACAGAACTGAGTCGAGGCATTGTCTTCCGCAAGCAGCTCCATGAGATTTTTGTAGCCCTGGCGTTTCATCTGCTGTTCAAAGTCTTTTAACGTGTCAGAGGAGTAAATGCGTCTTAAGGCAGCTTCATCTCTTTTTTCCCATGCTGCGCAATAAGCCTTGTAAACAGGGCCTAAAGTCGGAGCATTGTTGGTTGTCGGCTCAGGAGTCTGCTTTTTAGTTGCAAGCGGGTCAGCGGTTTGGTTCTGCTCGGTATTCGAATTACCTTGCTTGATGTTTGTAGGCTGGCCGTTATTATTGCCTGAATTGGATTTAGTGGTCGAAATCTCATCAGGATTACTCCCGCAGCCGGTTAGGAAAATCATCAAACTGAAGATAGCAGTCAGTAATAATTTTGATTTTTTCATAACAACTTTAAGTAAAAGGCAGGGCCTGCCCCGCCACAAAAAATTACAATTTAGTTAAATTATCTGAAAATATATAATTATCATTAAAACTTATCCTTTATCAAAATTAACGAACTTCTTTTATGGATATTGCGAGGTATTTTTTAGCTGAAACGCTGCCGGAACCATTGACTCCCGCAAGCGAACACCTTCAGATTTTCGATAACTACATACCTGAAACAAACCTCCGTCTCAGGACTATCAGAAACCCCAAAACAAGGCAATGGCGGTATTTTCTTCAAAAAAGAATTTTAGAGAGCCCTAATTCGCTTTCCAAAATCTGCCTTGACGAAATCGAGCTCAGTCAAAAAGAGTACGAAAAATTTTCGCAATTCGAAGGCAGAGAGATCAGAAAAAACCGCTATTTCTTTCAGCTAGGTGATCTTGAATGCCTGATAGTCGTTTATCTTGGAAAACTTTGGGGAATAAACAGGGTTAAAATCCCCTTATTTAGCGAAGATGAACTCGGCAGTTTCTGGCAGCCGGAGTTTACTGTACTTGAAATAACCCACGATGTTTTTTTTGCTGAAGAAAACCTGGTTGACTTAAGCTTTGCTGAAGTAGCGCTTCACCTTGAAAAAGCGGCGGCAACTTCGTAGGCTTAAGCCTCATTAAGAAAAGTTGCAGCCGCTTTTTTGATTTCTGCAGTAATTTTGTTTATTTTGTGCGCTCTTTGATTTTTACGCTCATTGCATGCGCATCGTAAATTTGCAGGTAAATTTGGGTTTCTCTGGGTATCAGGGATGTCCAGCGCTCACCGCCGCGTTTGATATAACCGGAAAGGCGTGCAGGGTTTGAATTGTATCCTGCCGCAATCAGCTGCTCCGGTGTTGCAATGCGGCTATTGATAGCATCGGAAATTACCGGATCGTTTATCAGGTCATTCCATGTCCTCCGAATGTACAACAGCATTGCCTGTGCGGCGTTAACGTGGTTTCTCATTCCCTCGACAAAATCTTCAATCAAAGGGACATTTGGATGCCAGCTCCTTACCATTCGATAGGTAGAAGGTATCATTTGCACCATGCCGCCGGCTCCGGCACTACTTACCGAGTAACGATAGGTTTGTCCCTCATTCAGAGCGTAAAGTGCATAAATATCATTGAA
>DATLZX010000226.1:0-10329 GCA_035573795.1 Pyrinomonadaceae bacterium
TGCAGAGATGCCGGCAGTTCCCTTGAGTTATCCGACTGCCAATATGTTAATTCGCCCGTATGTTAAAGGCCTTGATCCAAACGCTTTTGAAGCCATTGATCCGAGGAAACTGTACATTGACACCGAATGGCAGCCCGTCAATAAATAGATCCAAAAACGAAAAACGGCTACCAAAAATCTCTCACTCTGAAATCTTTTGCTTTCATGTTTATTGAAAAATAACGTGTTTCAAAATTCAGGACGCATCTTTTGATCAAGCCATTTTATCAATCTTAAAGAGCGGAAACAGGCACAATGTCTGCGGCTTTATACCAGGCGAATCCGGTAAAAAAAATGATTGTGGAAAGCATTTTTTTCAGGCGATTCTTAAAAGCCATATTTGCGGCAAATGTTTTTGCATTGATAATTTTTGCAGCGGGCTGCGCTGCAACAAGCAAAGGAAGGTATTTCGGGAAGACTGCTCCGCCGAAAGCTGAAGAGCTAAGGTACATTTCAGGAGCCGAGCCGGAAACGCTCGATCCGCAATTGCCGGACGGGCAGCCTGAAGCCAGAATCGCGCTGGCTTTATTCGAGGGCTTGGTCGAATACGGGCCGAAAGACCTGCAGCCGATACCTGCCCTTGCCGAAAAGTGGGAAATAAACCCAACCGTAGATGAGTTTATTTTTTATCTGAGGCGAAACGCCAGGTTTAGCGACGGGACGCCGATCACGGCAGATGATTTTGTATATTCAATGCGGCGCGGTTTTTCGTCAGACACGCTTTCCCGCACGGCAGGACTGGGTTACTTCATAAAATATGCTGAAGAATTCAATTCTCAGAAAGTTTTTGTTTTCAAGGACGGAAGGTTTTTAACCGAGGAAGACCTTGGCAAAAGCATCGAGCCGAGGCCGATATTCGGCCCTGTTACACCGCATGCAGAGATGCTGCACTCAGCCGACAGGATTACTTTGTATGCAGATGAAAAAAAGCGTGCAAAGCAGATTGATTCGGACGAGAAGCTGAAGAAGCTGACAGAAGGCGCCAAATTCGTAAAAGTCAGTGCAGAGGATATCGGGGTTGAGGCAATTGACGATTTTACGGTCAGAATAACGTTGAAACAAAGCGCGCCGTTTTTTCTTGGGCTGCTTGCGCACCAGTTTTTCAGGGTAGTTCCCCGCCGGGCGATCGAAAAATATGGCAAGGATTGGACAAGGCCGGAAAACATAGTAACAAGCGGAGCTTACAGGGTAAAAGAGTATCTTCCATACAATCGTCTGGTGGTAGAAAAGAATCCATTTTATTGGGATTCGGCAAACGTTCATCTCGAGAGGTTGAGTTTTTATCCAGTCGAGGAATTGAGTACGATGATGAACCTCTACAAAGCCGGCGAAGTGGATGCAATGCTGAACCATTCCGTCCCGACGGCCTGGATAGAGGAAATACGGCAATTCAAAGATGAGTATCTCGACTTTCCGGAAAATGCCACTTCGTATTATGCAATCAACATAAAAAAGAAACCCTTCGATGATCTGAAAGTAAGGCTTGCGTTCAACCTTGCGGTCAACCGCGAGGCTTTGTCTAAATTCAGAAAAGTTACAAAGCCGCTCTATGAATTCACCCCAACAGGCATTTTTCCGGAATATGACGAAGCGAGAAAGCGCGTAGCACAGGAAATGAATTCAAACGGCCAGCAGATTGTGTGGCCGGGAGATAAACCTTTTGATCCTGAGCGGGCGCGAAGGCTGCTTGGTGAGGCGGGCTTTCCCGTCATCAAAAAAGGCGACGAATGGGATTGCCCAAGCTTTCCGATCAATCAGATTGCGATAACGTTCAATACAAATGAAAATAACCGCACGGTGGCTGAATACCTGCAGGCCGAATGGAAGAGAAACCTGGGAATAACGATCCCTTTGAAAACAATGGAGTTCAAAACCTATTTATCGTATTTCAAATCGCTGCAATACGAGGGTTTCGCGATATTACTCTGGTCAGGCGATTATATGGATCCATACACATTTCTCAGCCTCGAATACGGAGAAGATAACCAGGGCGGCTCGGGATTTTATGACAAAGAGTACGACAGGATGCTGGATGAGGCCAATCTGGAGCTGGATAAAAACAAGAGATATGAAAAATTAGCCAGAGCGGAATTCAAGATGCTATCGGCCTTACCGGTAGTGCCATTGACAGTGGCTGCGACGAATTGGCTGAAAAAACCCTATGTCAAGGGAATGTATCCGAATCCCGGCACGCTTTTCCCATGGAAATTCGTTTACATAGAACGTGACGAGGCAAAGTGGGATAAAGATGTTCAAAATATCCTGACTCAACGAGATGAAAAAGTGGAAAAACAATTAGCGGAGCTTTTATCAACAATGCAAGTATCAACCAAGCAAGTCTCATCAACACAAGAAAAACAGGCAGGAATTAACAACACAAGATAGACGGCAATAATTTTTTTCAGGCCTGATTTTTAGGATTGGTTTTTTAGATTGATTCGTCAGCAGTACTAATAAATCACAGATGCTCAAATTTATTTTCAAGAGATTGCTGATTATCATCCCGACGGCTTTGGTTGTAGTAACCATAACCTGGGGACTGATCAGATTGGCTCCGGGCAATTTTTACTCCGGCGAGAAAAAGCTGCCAGCCGCGGTCGAAGCAAACATCCGCGCAAAATACGGGCTCGATAAACCCTGGTACCAGCAATACCTGATGTTTCTGGGAAGATTCGTGAGAGGTGATTTTGGCGATTCTCTCAAATATCCAGGCCAAACTGTAAATGAGATCATCCTAAGGCATTTTCCCTACTCAGCGATACTCGGCCTGCTGGCATATGCTCTGGCGCTTGCGACAGGGTTTTCATTGGGGCTGATCTCGGCTGCGGCACAAAATACCCGGGCAGACTATCTCTCGATGTCGGCTGCACTGGTTGGGCTATCTGTTCCGAATTTCGTACTGGCACCGATAATGGTTTTATTGGGGGCGTTCTGGTTCTATCTGTTGCCGCCGGCACGCTGGGGCGGAGCCGCCAATCTGATACTGCCAGTGATTTCACTGTCGGCAATTTACGCAGCGTATATCGCCAGATTGACTCGGGCAGGTTTCATAGAGACATTGAAATCAGATTTTGTGAGAACAGCCCGAGCAAAAGGCTTGCCTGAATGGCAGGTAATGCTGCGGCATTCAATCTGGGGCGCAGTTGTGCCGATTGTAAGCTTTACAGGTCCGGCTTTGGCCAATTTGCTCGCAGGCACGGTTGTAGTTGAAAAAATTTTTGCGTTGCCCGGGCTTGGGGATATTTTTATAAAGTCAATACTAAACCGCGATGAACCCTTGATACTCGGAATAGTTGCTTTCTTTTCGGTACTGATAATGGTGCTTAATCTAATCGTTGACATTGCATATGCCTGGCTTGATCCGAGAATCAGGTTTGAGACTGAATAGAGTAGCCTTTTTGAATCAGACTGGCTGCCAGGCATTGGAATGACAACTTAGAGATTTAATCAAACAGAGATTACTTCGGCCGGTCATGCAAAGCTCAGGAGGGCGAAACCTGATTGCAGTAAATTAAGGCGAACGAATTTGAGGGGGGATTGGTTTTCAAAGTGAAATTATGGAAGGACAGGTAATAGAAAATACTTCGAAGACCGCCAGGGGAATGTGGGCTTCAGCCTGGGCGCGATTGAAGCGAAACAAGCTTGCAATGGCGAGCCTGGTATTCATCTGTGCAATGGCATGCCTTGTTGCGTTCGGCCCGCCGATCTGGGAAAAAATCAGCGGCTTTAGTTATGACTATACTCCGCCGGAGGAGGAGCTGCAGCGGTCATTGCCGCCTTCGCTCAAGCACCCGATGGGAACTGATGATCAGGGCAGAGATCTTTTTGCAAGGGTTTTGCAGGGCGGAAGGGTTTCGATGATGGTCGGCTTAATTGCGACTATTGTATCGCTTGTTTTGGGAATCAGCTACGGGGCATTTTCCGGGTTCATCGGCGGCTGGGTAGATAATCTTTTGATGAGGATCGTAGATATTCTTTATTCAATACCGTATATCCTGATTGTCATAGTGCTGCTGTCATTTTTTGGCGGGCCCAATACTCCGGGCTGGGTAAACTCGATTGCGTATTACACAACAGGTTCGACGGGGCAGGGATTAAGCCAAATCTTTCTGCTGTTTTTTGCACTCGGGCTGGTTTCCTGGCTGACGATGGCAAGAGTTGTCAGAGGACAGGTGCTGAGCCTAAAGCACCAGGACTTTATTCTTGCAGCGAGGGTCTGCGGGGCATCAGACTTTGCAATAGTTTTCAAGCACCTGATTCCTAACACCTTAGGGACAGTCATTGTATATGCAACGCTGACAATTCCCGGCGTAATGCTTACAGAGGCTTTTCTTTCATTTCTAGGGCTAGGGGTGCAGCCGCCCTTTGCCTCCTGGGGCAGCCTGGTCGAATCAGGGATCAAAAACCTTGCCATCTTTCCATGGCAACTGATTTTTCCGGGTCTGCTGATGGCAGCAACATTGTTTTCACTGAATTTTCTGGGTGACGGGCTGCGGGACGCATTTGATCCGAGAGCTTGAGTGCGGCGATTATTTGCAGCCTTTAGCAGATGTTTGCAGTCGTTAGCTGATTTTTACAAATGAAGGTTTAGGTTCGGTGCGTTAGGCCGAGAATTTCGAAAAAGAGTCTTTGAACAAGATCAGGTGAAACTTTGGAAAACAAAGATCAAATATTAGGCAGCAATCCGATATTAAAAGTTGAAAACTTGAGTATTGCTTTCAAGACGGATACAGGAGTTTATCCGGCAGTTGAGGGGGTAGATTTCGAAGTTTATGAAGGAGAAATACTTGCGATCGTCGGAGAATCGGGAGCCGGGAAATCTGCCCTTACGGCCTCTTTTGCAAGGCTTTTGCCCAGGAACGGCAAGATCGCTGGAGGAAAAATTTTTTTCAAGGGCAAGGATATTCTAGCTTTAGATGAAAAGGGGCTAAGGAAAATTCGCGGGTCGGAAATAGCGTATGTTTTTCAGGATCCGATGACTTCATTGAACCCTTATCTTCGGATCTCGACCCAGTTGATAGAAGTGCTACGGCTGCATTTGGGCGTAAACAAAAGTGAAGCCCGTAAGACGGCAATCAACCTGCTTGAAAAGGTACATATACCAGATGCGGAAAAAAGGATAGACAGCTTTCCATTCGAACTATCCGGCGGGATGAGGCAGAGAGTAATGATTGCAATGGCGATTGCCTGCAATCCGAAAATCCTCATTGCTGATGAGCCTACGATGGCGCTGGATGTAACTATCGCAGCACAGATTTTAGAGCTGATCAGTGAGCTGAATGCAAAGAATAAAACAAGCACTGTTTTGATAACGCATGACCTCGGAGTTGTGGCAGGAATAGCCGAGAGGGTCATAGTATTGTATGCCGGGCGGATTTTCGAAGCGGGAAGGATAGGAGAAGTTTTCAGCTCGCCGGCAAACCCGTATACAAAGGGGCTTTTGCAAAGCATACCCAATCCGGCGGATGGCAGGCAGAAAGAGCCGGAACAAATTCCGGGAGCGCCGCCAAGGCTTGATGAAATAAAGGCAGGATGCCGCTTTGCACCGCGCTGCCAATATGCTGAGGAAGTTTGTTTTCAGGAGGAACCAAAGCTGTACAAGATCAGCCCGAGCCATAGCTCGAGGTGCCACTTTGCGGAAAAAATCCACAAGTCTTCACAGGCAGCATAAATCAGTCAATCCGGTTCCAAACTTATGAATTTTTGTATATGAGCGAATCGTCAGGCAATACAGACAGAGGCCAAAGCGGGAGATTAGACCGGCCGGTTTTAGAAATCAGCGGCCTAAAGGTTTATTTCAACAGCGGCAAAAATTTTGTTCGGGCGGTTGACGGCATCTCGCTGGAGATTGGACGGGGCGAGGTTTTGGGACTGGTCGGCGAATCAGGCTGCGGAAAATCAACGCTTGCCAGGGCTGCCTTGAAACTAATCAGACCAAACAGCGGAAGTATAAAAATCTGTGGAGAAGAAGTTTCCCGCCTGAGCGAAAGGCAAATGAGGCAATTCAGGAAAAAAATCCAGATTGTTTTTCAGGATCCGAGCTCGAGCCTCGACCCCAGAATGAAGGTGAGAGATATAATCTCCGAGCCGATTGTAAATTTTCAGCTTGCAAGGCGAAAAAGCAGGGATTTAGAGGCCGCGGTTGAAAACCTGCTCAAATCAGTAGGGCTAGATCCATCGTTTGCCGACAGATACCCGAACGAATTTTCCGGCGGGCAAAGGCAAAGGATAGGCATTGCAAGGGCTCTTGCCCCAAAACCCGAAATCATTATTGCAGATGAGCCGATATCGGCTTTGGACGTTTCGATACAGGCACAGATTCTGAATTTGCTGAACCGCCTGAGGCGGCAAAGCGGTATTGCATTAATGTTTATCTCGCATGACCTAAGGGCAGTCGAATATATCTCGGACAGGATCGCAGTTATGTATTTGGGAAGGCTTGTCGAAATCGGCCCGAGTAAAAGGGTGTACTCGGAGCCATTGATGCCATATACTCGCGGGTTGATCTCGGCATTGCCGGTGCCTGATCCGGAAGTGGAGCGGAAAAGAAAGCGATATATCTTGCAGGGAGAAACTCCATCGCCGGCCGATCCGCCGAGCGGCTGCCGTTTCAGGACAAGATGCCAATTCGCCATAGAAGAATGTTCAAAGCGAGAGCCGACACTTTCTGAAATAAGGCCAAGCCATTTCGCTGCCTGCCTCAGGATAAATGCAGAGAATCCGGATATAGAGGAGAACCAGAAGAGAGGTTTAGGGGCTATCGGGGCATAATAGCAGAAGCAGAAGTTCGGCAAGCTCGGGGAGAATTTTGTTATCCGGTGAGAACTCTTTAAAAAAAGGGATTTAGTAAAAAGTACACTTAGATATAGTGCTGAATAAAAAGATTCTGCCGCAAATCGTTTAGAGACTGAAGAGCTCGCAATAATTCTGATAAATCCTGATCAGGCCAGCAGCTAAAACCTGATCTGGCCAGCAGCAGATGCTATTAGCTATTCTATTTTTAAGCTAACAGAGATTCTTATCTTTCAAGTCAAGCCGGTTTTATAATTTTCAAATCTTGTTTTCTTTCAAATAGTCTAACAAGGCATTGATGGTCGGAGAGTATTTATCGAGCTGGTCACGAATAAAGTCAGGAAATACTGATATTTCCGGCCCGTTTAATTTTATGGCTAGCTTCTCCAGAATCTCGGATAGCCTCTGAATTATTTCGGAATTGCTGAATGAAAGGCCATCTGAAGGGACAATCTGTGTCACGGCAGATGGGTGAGAATAACTGTATTGAAGAGCCGGGCTTTGTTCGGGAGAGCGGCTTTGTGCGGGGGCAATGCTTTGTTCGGTAGAGTGGCTTTGATTGGGGGTAAAGTTTTGTTTGGGGTTGAGGTGCAGCCTTAAAGCAGTTTCTCTCAAAAAATCCAGGCACCGGGCCAGCCGAAGGGCAGCGGCGGCCAGAATAGGATCCAATTTATCGGGTTTGCCATTTGGCAACCCATCAGTTTTACCGTTCAGAGGATCAGGCCTAGCCAAGCAAAGGAATTCAGATAAAAGAGAGATTATCTCGTTGATTTGGGGTGCGACGGAATCAAGGCTGCCACAGGATTCTTGATTACAGGATAGTTTAGGGGCAGAAGCTGCTTGAGCAGGCCTGTTTATGTCAAAATGACCGATCAGACTTTTGCCAGGATTCAGATCGCCTAGATTGCTGCCCATAGTATCCAGCCTCCAGAACATCAGTTTTGTTCATTTGCGGGTGCAATCATTTACCGCAAGTGCGGCAAAGCGATTGCAACCATAAAAAACCCTTTCAAGAAGTGTGCCGAGATGTAAAAAACTATGCCAAGGCTTAATTGGCTTGAAAAATGCCCCGGAAACAGGCTTTTACGATATGGCAGTGAGAGGCAAGGAAAATTTCAATGCAGTGAAATCGGACATTTCCTGCATCAAAATATTTCAAAATGATGAACTGCTGATAAAAGTTTCATGGCGATTTATAGGTTGGCAGCTTCTGTGTAATAATCTTCAGTCAAAGGTTCACCCGTAGGTCTGAAGAAATTGTTGAAAATAAAGCGGGATTAGTAATTTAAACTAATTCGTATTACCCACCCATTCAACCCGCACTGGAAAACTTGCGGTTGAGCCGCGCCTAAAAACTAGATTTTAATTTCAGGGTAGGCAAAACTTAATCAATGAGCGACGAGGCTTCAAAAAAACCTAAGTTTCTGGATAGGCTTGCGTCAGAATGCGGCGTAGCGATAGTAGTCCAGGATGCTTTCGGTAATGTTGCAGCCGAAGCAAATAATAATTCTATTTGCAGGGTTTTATTGGCCTCAGAAGAATTTTCTCCGCTGTGCGGACAATACTGCGGGAAGGCTTTCGAGCTGTCGCATAGGGCAGGGAAAACAATTGAATACACCTGCCATGCAGGGCTAACCTGCCGCGCGGTGCCTGTCGAGGACAGAGGGCAGAAATTTGTCGCAATAACGGGGCGAACATTTCTGCGGACGGAGAGTTATCGCCGGGCAGCCGAAAGGGCTATCAAGGGCGACTGGAGCAAGTTCAAGCCAACAGAAATTTTCGAAAATATCCTGATTTCAGGCAACCGAGAGGGACTCGATAAGGCAAGCCGCCGGCTGGAGGCCTTCTCTCCCAAAAGAAGCGAGACGGCAATGGCCGCAAGGGCTACGGAAGTGCTGGACCTGCCGGGCAGGGTTGAGACTGTAGGCGGAGGATTGAAAGAGCGAGAGCAGGAGGCTGCAGATGCGGCTCACTGGCGTTCTGTTTTGGGGCTGCTGATGACCAAGGATTACCATTCGGCATGCAGGGTCTTTCTAGAGTTTATTTCAGAAAGATTCGGCCTCAAGTCATTGGCCTGGTTTGAGGCAAAGCAAGGCAGCTTTATGAAAAATGCTGCTCTGGGGCGGCTGGCATCGCGTGAGATAAGGATAGGCATCAAGACGGACGATGAAAGGCTCCGTAAGTGCATAGCTGAAAAGAGGCCTTTTCGTCTGGTTGAGCGGGCTCTACAAGAGGCAGAATCATCAACTCAGTTATTATTATTTCCCGTAACGGTTGGAGGAGAGATCAGGGCAGCGCTGGGTATCGAAATCAGACTTTCAGAGTTCAGCAATTATCTGAAAAACTCGGTTTTATCGAGAATAGCCAGGGTGGCGCAATCTGCTGTCCCACAGATCGAAATACTGCGCCTGAGGTATGAAATCGCCCGGCGGGATTGGTTAACGCGTGCCGTCAGCCGTTTTAATGAAAGCCTTAAAAAAATAGATGCTGAAGATTTCTGGATGCAGCTGCTTCAGGTAATTGCAGAGATCCTGCAGGCTGAACGGGCTTCACTTTTAATCAAGCAAGAAGAGAGCGATGATCTGCTGGCAAAGGCGGCAATCGGTGCGAAAACAAATCTGCTGGCAGCCAAAAACATCGGGCAGAGGATTTCAAGGAAAGTGCTGGACAGGGGAAAAGCCTTTATTACTGACAATGTAGCAAAAACGGGGTTTGGCCCGGCGCCTGCGGACTGGAATTATCGTACGCAATCATTTATTGCATTTCCTATCCTGATGAATGAAAGGAGATTAGCCGTCCTGAACTTTGCCGACAAGGCAAGCGGCGACGCCTTCGGCAGCAGTGATCTGGAGCTGCTGCAGGCGATTGCGCCGCAAATAGCAGTAGCGATAGACCGCCTGGCGCTGAAAACCAAGGCGGGCGAATTCGAACAGCTGTCAGTAACCGACCCGTTAACCGGACTGCTGAATCGGCGCTACCTGCAGGAGAGGCTTGTAGAGGAATTGAACCGCTCGAAGAGATATCGTCAGCCGGTCGCCCTTTTGATGATAGATGTTGACAGGTTCAAGGCATACAATGATAATTTTGGCCATTTGGCGGGTGATGAGGCATTGAAGAAAGTAGCCAGCATACTTAAGGAAAATTTGCGCGGAGCTGACGTTGCGGCACGTTTCGGCGGTGAGGAATTTGCCGTGCTGCTTCCACAAACAACTGCAGAAGAGGCACAGCAGATAGCCGAAAGGATCCGCCGGCAGATTGAAAGAAGCGAATTTCCCCACCGAAGCGTAACTGTCAGCATCGGGTTGGCCGGCGCAAGCGAGGACATCATTTCTCCGGATGATTTGATCTGGGCAGCCGACCGGGCGCTGTATCAGGCGAAAGAACGCGGCAGAAACAACGTCAGGACTTTCGATGGCGATGCTGACCCGCTGGCGAACAACGTTCATTGAAAATGGCTTCACAGGTGAGAATTTTGGGTTCGATAGATTACGGCCGCTT
>DATLZX010000227.1:0-4376 GCA_035573795.1 Pyrinomonadaceae bacterium
TCCTTCCAGGGCAAGCGCCGTCGGGTGGAACTGGACAAACTCCATATCAGCCAATTCAGCCCCTGCCATGAATGCCATTGCCATTCCATCGCCGGTAGCAACGGCCGGATTGGTAGTATGAAGATAAAGCTGTCCGGCACCTCCGCTGCAAAGAAATACGCCCTTGGCGAAAACCTCTCTGGGGCTCCGCAATATAGGATCAAGAAACCTGACTCCTATGCACTGCTGGTCAGCGATAATGAGGCTCTCTGTGGTCGAAAAAGGCATTATCGTGATGGAGGAAAGCTGCCTGGACCTGTTTATCAATGCCCGGACAAACTCGGCTCCGGTGGCATCGCCATGAGAATGAAGTATGCGGTTTCGGGAATGTGCAGCCTCACGGGTAAAAAGAAGCTGCTCGCCATTTTTATCAAATTCTGCTCCCCATTCAATCAACTGCCGGATATATTTCGGACCTTCTTCAACTAATACCTCTACTGCTTTTTCATCACACAAGCCAGCTCCGGCAACCAAGGTATCCTGTTCGTGGAGTTGCGATGTATCGTCCTCTGCCAGTGCCACAGCAACACCGCCCTGAGCATACTCGGTATTTGATTCATCAGTACGGTCTTTTGTCAGAACTATAACGTTTGCTCCGGCTTCGGCAAGGCCGATTGCAGCGCTGAGTCCGGCCACTCCGCTGCCTATCACAAGATAATCTGTCCGTAAGGCCATCTTAAGACTATCTTACAAATTAATCGCCGATTTTCTAACCCTGGAGGCGATCAACTACAAATCAGCTATTTCTGTGATTATTTCAATTACAAGAGGCAGGCAGTTGCCATGAAGCTTAGCTAAAACAAACTCTCCGGATGCGATTCCCTAAATAGATAAAGAAAACCGGCCGAAAAAGCATAAAATCAAAAAATCTGCCAAAGTAAGCCAAACAAAAGGAAAAAGCCCGTTGAGGAGCTCAACGGGCCAAAATCCGAGATCTGAAAAAACCAGAAATCTTTGAGAAAAAAATAATATCCTAAAAGGGAATTTATAGCTTGTGCTTAAGTTTATGAAAAGCTTGCGAGCGCATCTGACTCGTTTTCATAAACGTCAAAAACAGTCAGAAGCTTGGTAATTGCAAGCAGGTCTTGAATCTTCTGTGTAAGATTGAGCAGCTTGAGTGATCCGCCCTCTTTGTTTACGGCTGTAAAGCTTGAAACCAGCTCACCGATTCCGCTGGAATCAATGTAGCTGACGCCGGCCAGGTTCAATAAAATCTTCTTTTTCCCCTCGCCCAGCAGCGTCCTAATCGCCTTACGGAGCGCTACGCTGCCCTCGCCAATAGTTACCTTTCCTTCCAGGTCCAAAATTGTTATATCTCCAGCTTGCCTTTCCGAAATGTTAATGTCTGACATTGTCCTCTCCTAAAGCAAATTTATTTATTTAATAGTCCAAATTGCCGATTCTAAAGCATAACTCGCCTTGAAATCAAAACCACTTAGATTACAAATTCTTAATCAAATGTACGACAGTGCCGCCATCCTTGTGGGTTTCCCATATTACTTTATCCATAAAAGCCTTCATAAATAAAATGCCCCGGCCTGTAGCCTTAAGCAAATTTTCCGGATCGGTCGGATCAGGTACAGAGGTGGCATCAAAACCCGCACCGAAATCCCTTACCTTCATTTCAAAACAACCTTCTGTAAATACAAGCTCGATTTCTACTACCTTGTCAGCCTCAAGGCGATTGCCATGCTTGATCGCATTGGCTACCGATTCGCGAACTGCAAGGTCAATAGATGAAATAAAACTTTCATCCAATCCTGCGCGTTTCGCAAATTCGTCTGCACGGGTTGCAGCCAAATCCACCGATTCTATTTGGCTTGGAAGGGTAAAAAACTCTCGCACATTTACACTTAATTTAATGAAGCGTAAGCGGTTAAGCTATCATATGTCAAGGCGCGGTCACAATAAAAGCGTTATAATCAATTTTTATGAAAATAATCGGTGGCGAAAGCATTAGGGGGAATATCAAAGTTCCGGGCGACAAATCCATCTCTCACAGGCTGGCCATTGTTTCGGCCATTTGCGAGGGTACGTCCAGAATAGACAATTTTTCCCGCAGTCAGGACTGCCAATCAACCCTGGAATGCCTGAAAAATCTGGGCGTAAATATAAAAAAATTCAATGGAACGGTAGAAATTACAAGCCAAGGCATCCGGTCGCTCCAAAAACCAGAAACCGCACTTAATTGTGGAAACAGCGGGACAACGATGCGGCTTCTTTCAGGAGTTCTTGCTGCCTCAGATACAGAAGCGACCCTGATAGGTGACCAATCGCTTAGCCGACGACCAATGAAAAGAATAATCGAGCCGCTCGAGATGATGGGAGCCCAAATCGAATCGAAAGATGGATTTGCCCCACTCGAAATCAAGGGAAAGCCGCTCAGCCCGATTGAATACACTTTGCCGGTAGCTTCAGCACAGGTTAAATCCGCTATACTGCTCGCAGGGCTTAATACCAAAGGTGAAACAACGGTCATCGAAACGGCAGAAACTCGCGATCATACTGAAAGGCTTTTTAAATTCCTCAAAGCGCCTTTACAAATAGCTAATTCAAATCGCAAGAAAATCTTTAAGATTAAAGGGCCTTTTTCGCCCGCTGCCTTTGATGCTGCTGCCCCTGGCGACATTTCCTCTGCAGCCTTTTTTATAGCTGCTGCCATCGGGCTGAAAGGCTCCGAAATATCAATAGAGTCTGTCGGCATAAACCCAACCAGAACCGCATTTATCGGGATTTTGCAAAATTTTGGTGCAGATATCGAATTATCGAATAAACACAAGATTTGCGGCGAGCCGGTTGCCGACATCATCGTCAGATGGACTGAAAAACTGCAAAAACATCCACTGAGAGTTGACGGGCCACTTATCCCGAACCTGATAGATGAGCTGCCGATTCTAGGCGTGCTTGGAACACGGCTGCCGGCAGGGCTTGAGGTAAGGGACGCCTATGAGCTCCGGCACAAAGAGTCGGACAGAATATCTGCAGTAGTTCAAAATCTAAAAAAAATGGGCGCAAAAATCGAGGAATTGGAGGACGGCTTCATTGTCGCCCCCTCCAGGCTCGAAGGAGCAGAAATAGAAACATTTGGAGATCACCGCATAGCAATGGCTTTTGCTGTTGCGGCACTTTTTGCTGAAGGCGAAACTGTCATAAGCAACGCCGAATGCGCAAATGTGTCATTTCCCGGCTTTTATGATGAATTAGAACAGCTTTTAAGCTAAGCTGAGGCCTTCCCTTGCGATGGATTGAATTTGGCAGCCGATCGCGGCAAATGATGCAGTTAAGGTTTTAAACCTTAATTATCCTTTTTCAAGAATGGCTAAAGAGCAAAAAGTAATACTGACAGGCTTTATGGGAGTTGGTAAATCCAGCGTCTCTCGACATCTGGCTGCAAAATTAGGGTGGAAAAGGATTGACCTCGACAGCTTTATTGAACTCAAAACATCGCTCTCACCTTCCGGAATAATCGAAAATGAGGGAGAACAACGCTTTCGTGAAATAGAAACCAAATGTTTGGCAGAAGTGCTCGAAATGCCCAGCCCGTTCATCCTCTCGCTCGGTGGTGGCACCTTTACTCTCGCCAGAAACCGTGAGCTGATAAAGGCTGCCGACTGCCTAACCATCTGGCTGGAAGCTACTTTTTCACATTGCTGGCAAAATATCACTTCATCTCGAAAAAAAAGGCCTCTGGCACAAAATCGCGCGGTCGCAGAAGCTTTATTCAATGAACGACAATCTTTCTACTGCCTTGCCGACTGGCACCTGATAATCCGCCCGGGCGAAACTTCACAGGATATTGCAAACCGCATCTCGATCGAAATATTGGATTTTCAGTGAGAAATGCCTCTCAGCATCTTTTCTGCAATTAAATCTTGCAAAGTTAGACGCAATATCGGACTATCTACAGAGCAATCAAAATTGAATTTCAAACAGAGTAATCAAAAATGATCCATCGGGTAGAGAGGTTACTCTTTTGTTTGATAAAGTGCCCAGCTCGGCTGTATTAATGTTTTCTTGCAGCAATTGATTTCCCCTTGTGTCCATAAATGCAGATTTCAATCAAATCAAAGTAATTACCACTTTTAAGGAGGGCTAATGAAAACCAAACTCTTGACAACTATGTTCTTGATCGCAGCAATGTTGGCTGCAGCTTGCGGTAAAAGCGACGCAGACCTGGCAAAAGCCGCTACAGACAAGCTGACGGCGGAAAAAATCAGCGATGTTTCGGTGACGGTTAGTAATGGCGAAGCTACCCTGTCCGGTGAAGTAGCCGATATTACCGTAAAAAACAAAGCTGAGGCAGCCGTAAAATCAGTCGAAGGCATAAAAACCATTAA
>DATLZX010000228.1:0-3334 GCA_035573795.1 Pyrinomonadaceae bacterium
GATAAAGAACATACCGCTTGGAACAGAGGTTCATAACGTAGAGCTGAGGCCTGGCAAGGGCGGCCAGCTTGTAAGGGCAGCGGGCAGTTTTGCACAAATTGTCGCCAAAGAAGGCGATTATGCCCAGCTCAAGATGCCTTCGGGCGAGGTAAGGAAGGTTCCGATGGTTTGCATGGCAACAATTGGCCAGATCGGGAACACTGAAAACGAGAACGTCTCGCTCGGTAAAGCGGGAAGAACACGTTGGCTCGGCAGAAGGCCAAAAGTACGCGGAGTGGCAATGAACCCTGTTGACCATCCACACGGAGGCGGTGAGGGTAAAACATCCGGCGGACGCCATCCGGTTACGCCCTGGGGACAACCAACCCGCGGCTATAAGACACGCAGAAACAAACGTACTGCAAAGATGATCGTCCGCGACAGGCGCAGGAAATAATCCGTAAACGCTTGCTGTTCAAGGTTTTCAGGCGGTTTCATCTTTGCCGGTTGAAAAAAAGGTTAAAGGATTTTTTGGAAAGTTTAGTTAATAAAAAAAGCAAAATATGCCGAGATCGTTAAAAAAAGGACCCTTTGTAGATCTGAGTATCCAACGTGCACTCAAGAAAATCAGTGCCGGCGGAAATCGCTCCCAGGTGATAAAAACCTGGTCGCGCCGCTCAACAATCACTCCGGAGATGGTCGGCCTGACATTTGCCGTTCATAACGGGAAAAGGCATATACCTGTATTCATAACTGAAAACATGGTAGGCCATAAGTTGGGGGAATTTTCACCTACACGTACTTTTAAAGGCCATCCCGGAACGAAGGCTGAAAAAGCGGCAAAGAAAAAATAGGGCAATTCAGATGAGCTTGCCTTAAAAAGGCAGGCTGACTGCTAAAGGGAAAGCAAAAAGGATTCGATCGCAAAGTTATGGACGCAATAGCTAGAACAAGATATCTCAAGGGAAGCCCTCGTAAGGCGCGACTGGTGATTGATCTTATAAGGGGACAGAATGTTTCACGCGCTTTGGCAATACTCAAATTTACTGAAAAGCGCGCGGCCGGCCCGATTCGCAAATGCCTGAATTCGGCTATTGCGAACGCAACATATAAGGCCGAGCAAAAAAACATCGCCGTTGACCCGGACGATCTTTGGATAAGGGCCTGCTATGTGGACATGGGCCCAACAAAGCACCGACGCCGCTTGAGGCCGGCTCCACAGGGAAGGGCATATCGTGAGCAAAGGCATTATTGCCACATCACAATCGAGGTAACAAGCGACGAAAAGCCAAAAGCAGTAAAGGAAGCAAAAGCAGATAAGCAGAAATCAGTTAGCAAATCTGAAAACGATTCGACTGGAAAGGCCGCCGCAAAGCCAGCAAAGCAGGCTGCTGATAAGCCAAAAAGAGCAAAATCGGCCGACAGCACAAAGACGACGACGAAGAAAAGCGCCAAAGCAGGGGACGAGAATGCGGAATTGAAGGAGATCAAGGCAGAAGCAACTGCTGAGCAGACGGGGCAGGAGGAAAAAGCTTAAAAAATTATGGGACAGAAAGTACACCCTTACGGCTTCAGGGTCGGATACAACAAAGACTGGCATTCGCACTGGTTTACAAAATCTGACTTCGCAAATTATCTGGCAGAGGACCTGAATCTCAAGCGGGAGATCAAAAAGAAGTTTGCGGGTGCCGGAGTTTCACACATTGATATTGAACGCGCCGCCTCAAGGATGAAGATCATTATCTACACATCAAGGCCCGGAGTGATCATCGGCCGAAAGGGCGCTGAAATCGAGAAACTCCGTGAAGAAATATCCAGAAGGACAGGCCGTGAGGTTTTGGTTTCAATCCAGGAAATCCTCCATCCCGAGCTAAATGCACAGTTGCAGGCAGAGAAAATCGCCCAGCAGCTTGAAAAAAGATCGGCATTCCGTAGGGCGATGAAGAAAACCATGGAGGAAACCCTGAGGTTTGGAGCTCAGGGTATCAAGTTCATGGTTTCCGGCAGATTGAACGGTGCGGAGATTGCAAGGACTGAATGGTCTCTGGAAGGGCGGCTTCCGCTGCATACGCTTCGCTCGGATGTAGATTATGGTTTTGCGGAGGCGCAGACGACTTTCGGAGTTATCGGGGTAAAGGTTTGGATATATCGCGGTGAGATTTTGGATCCAAAAGCGTCAATTGCCCGCGGTACAACAACAGACCCGATCAACGAAGTCAGAGGAGACAGAGGCGCGGGCAGAGGGCGAATGGATAAAAGGCCAAGGCGCTGATCAAAGGATAGGAAATCGTAAGGGATTTATCGAATAAAAATGATCAGATGAGATGGCGAGTCTGATCCGTTTGTAGAAAAAGAAAGCAGTCTAGAAAAAGAAACTTAGGAATTGACGAGGTTAAATTAAGCTATGTTGATGCCCAAAAAAGTTAAACATCGCCGAGTAATGAAAGGCAGGGTTCGCGGTAAGGCTTCGCGCGGCGAATCGGTTGATTTCGGCGATTATGGGCTGAAGGCACTTGAGGCCGGCTGGATTACAGACCGTCAAATTGAGGCCGCCCGTATTGCAATGACCCGCCACGTCAAACGCGGCGGAAAAATCTGGATCAGGATTTTTCCTGATAAGCCAATAACCAAAAAGCCGGCGGAAACCCGTATGGGAAGCGGAAAGGGTGCACCGGATCATTGGGTGGCGGTGGTCAAGCCCGGCCGTGTGATGTATGAAATTCAGGGCGTTGATGAAGCTCTGGCAAGGGAAGCATTCCGCCTGGCTGCTCAAAAGCTGCCTATCAAGACAAAATTTGTCTCACGAAAAGATCTTGAGGGAGGCATAGTGTAAAACAATGAAGGTAAAGGAACAGCTGGATCAATTAAGGCAAATGAGCCTGGAGGAGCTCAATGAACAGGCAGACGCGCTGAAAGAGTCTCTCTTCAGATTGAAATTTCGCCGTGCATTGGGGATAAGCGACGTAATCAAGGACATACGCAGGGAAAAGAAAACCCTTGCAAGGGTTTACACGATTATCGAGGAAAAGAGGGCATCAGATAGCTGAAACGGCCAGGCATAGAAAAATTTTTCTCGGATAAAAGTTTTTTCAAAGAAGTTTTCAAAGTAAAACGAGAGATTCGGGATAAAAGCGAAGTCGAGAGAGCAAGGAACGAAAAAAGTTACAAAAACATATGACTAAAGAAAATTCCGGTGAGGCCACAGAGCAGAAATCCAGTGCCAAGCGTGCAAAACGCGCCGAGCGTGTAGGCGTGGTTTCATCTGACAAAATGCAGAAAACAGTAGTTGTCAGGGTAGACCGGCTGGTAAAGCATCCGATGTATCGCAAATATGTGAGGAAAAGGAAAAAATTCA
>DATLZX010000229.1:0-13227 GCA_035573795.1 Pyrinomonadaceae bacterium
TTGAAGCCATAAATGATGCAAAAACTCGGGCTGCCGCAAAACGTGAGTTCAAGGTCAGCCTTTCGCAAATGGATAAATTGCGTGAGAAGCTGGCCGAAAATGATCGTCCCTTACAGCCTGGCCTTGATTATTCACCTGAATACCCGAATCCCGCAGAAACCGCCGCTTCCCGCAGCCAACTCCAAAAAAATGCCCCGGTTAAACTTACTCCCGGAGTGAAGGTAAAAACACGTCTGGGACATGTTGGCATAATCGAAAAAATAGAAAACTCAACTGCAGAATTGATAGTAGGCAATTTCAGGTTAAAGGAAAAACTCGGCAACCTCAGCCCTATTGAGCCGGAATCAAACCCGGGCAGGCCGCCTGCGAGAAGTCAAACAACTCAATTTAAAATTGATGCTGACAACTCCGTCCCTACCGAAATAAACCTGATTGGCAAAACCGTCCTTGAAGCCGAATCGGAGCTGGAAAGGTTCATTGACAGGGCCTACGCTGCTGCACAGCGGCGGGTAAGGATAATCCATGGCCACGGAACCGGCACCCTAAGGCGTTTTGTAGCTGATTACCTGAAAAATCACCCCCTTGTCGAAAGCTTTGCATATGCCGCCGCTGACCGCGGAGGCTCGGGAGCGACTGAGGTCAACCTACTGAAATAGTTCATTAACTGAAATATTTCATAAACTTAAATAATCCATAAACTTAAATAATTCATAATGAGGAATTACATTAAAAGTTAGAGCCTCCCCCTCGCTTATTATCACCAAATCCCTTTTCCTTCCGAATTTTCCGCAGATGCGATTTCTTCTTTTATGCGGCTTCTGTTTTAACTCAACGCCGAATATCGCAAACTAGCCCGCCAAATGTTAAAATGTACATATATCAAACATCTGTTTGCTGCAATTGATTTTTTTACTTTTGGTCGGTTTTATCAACTGTGCCTTTTGATCAGAGTTTCATTGACGAAGTCCGCGAACGAGTTGACCTCGTAAAGGTCATAGAGCCTTACGTAAAACTTCGCAGAACAGGGGCAAACTGGATAGGTCTTTGCCCCTTCCATCAGGAAAAAACGCCTTCTTTTTCTGTAAACCCTGCCAAAGGCTTGTTCAAGTGCTTTGGCTGCGGCAAAGGCGGCAATGTATTTACCTTTCTTTCTGAAATTGAGGGCTTAACCTTTCCCGATGCGGTTGAAAAAGCTGCCGAAATTGCTGGCATTCCCCTGCCGCAAAAGATATCTGCCATAGCTGCCGAAAAGCAAAAGGAAGCCATCCAGCAAAAAAAACTGCTTGCCGAGGAAATCATCAGCCTTAATCGTCAGGCAATGATTTTCTGGGAAAATTGCCTGGATAAAGATTCGCCTGATGCAGCCCGAGCCAGGGATTATCTGAATAAAAGAGGCCTTAACAAAGAAACCATCGCTAAATTCCATATTGGCTTTGCTCCAAATGAATGGGACTCGCTTTTGAATTTTCTTATCTCCAATGGAGCCGATACGAAACTTGTCGCCGAAAGCGGCCTTACCGGTTCAAATGAAGAAAAAACAAAGATTTACGACCGTTTCCGCGGGCGGATCATTTTCCCCATCCTGGATGTTCACGGTAAGCCTGTTGCCTTCGGTGCCCGAGCAATCGGCAATGATGAGCCAAAATACCTCAATTCGCCCGAGACACCCGCTTACATCAAGGGCAAACACCTTTTTGGCCTGCATCAATCTGCCCAATCAATAAGAAAACGCGGTTTTGCGATTCTAGTAGAGGGATATCTTGACCTCTTGGCTCTTTTCCAGGCGGGCATCGAAAACGTAGTTGCCAGCCTCGGTACAGCCCTTACGCCAGATCAGGCGTCCCTGATCTCCAGGTACACACGGCAGGTGCTTGTTAATTATGACGGAGATGATGCCGGCCTTTCTGCCGCTAAAAAAGCCATCCGTGAGCTTATTTCGAAAAACCTGAATGTAAAGGTTCTGGTATTGCCAGATGGCAAAGACCCTGACGATTACATTCGCCAATTTGGTGCAGCCAACTACAGCCAGTTAAGGCGAAACGCTCCCGGATTTCTCGACTTCCTGCTCGAATCCTCGCTCTCCGGTCGCAGCATTAACGACCCGCGCCAGAAAGCCGAAGCCATCGAAGAGGTGCTTCATACAATTTCGGCAATTCCTAACAATGTTCAAAAGCGCGAAAGTTTCGATCAATCTATGGCATTTTTTCGTATAGATGATCAGGGATTGCAGAGAGAACTCTGGCAGCAGCTCAAAAAAAACGACGAGTACGGCATTGATTCAACCTTACCCGCAATCAAGAAAATTGCCGCAATGAAGGTTACAATTGCCGAGCAAAGGCTGCTTGAACTGCTTTTTAATGACCGCGAGCTTAGGCATCACATCCTGCCCGCATTGGAGCCCACAGACTTCGAAGCCTTGGCAAGCTCTGCCATTTTCGAAGCTATGCTCAAAATCGAGGATAATGGCCGGGATGAGCTCGATATTACAGAAATGTTGAATCTTACCGAAGGCGATGCCGTAGCTGAGGACCTGATACCGCTGCTGGCCATTTCGACCCATCGAAGAGCCGCTGGCGAGCCTATTGAAAGCTTTATTTCCGAGGCCGAAAGCTGCGTCCTTACGCTCCGCTTAAAGGCAATAGACAACCGCTGCCATGAAATAAGCCGCGAAATACTGATTGCTGAGCGAAATGGAAATACTGCTCTCGTAGAAGAATTAGTTGGAGAAAAGCTAGACCTCGAGAGGTTGAAACGCGTAATTCTCCAAAAATCTTTGCATTTATGATATACTTATATATTTTCTATGCAGTTAACTGAAACTTGTTTGCCCATAACGTTTGCTTATATTTCTTTATGCTAATTCTTAACGATATTGTTTGCCATTAATCACTTTTTGTTATTGATTTTTGACAACTCTTTTAACAAATTATAAATCAAAAATTTTTTAAGACTATGCCTGATTACGATGAGAAAGAAGATCTGATGGAAGGCCTACTGGCCCGTGGACGTCAGAAAAAATTCCTGAGCCTCGATGACCTTAATCGGGAACTTCCGGACAATATGCTCTCTCCGGAAGATCTCGAAGACGTCCTCGAAAGGCTGGAAACCGCTAATATCCCTGTTGTCGAGAGCGACTCCCAGCTTCTGGAGGGTGCATCCTCGCTTGCTATTGACGATGATGCTGATCTACTTGATGAAGACGATCTCGACCTCGACCTTTCCGCCGGTACCCTTGATAAATCCAACGACCCGGTTCGCCTCTATTTAAGAGAAATGGGCGTCGTTCCGCTGCTTACTCGCGAGGGCGAAGTTGCCATCGCCAAGCGGATCGAACGCGGACAGATAAAAACCCGAAAAGCAATTTCCCGCTCTCCGATTGCCATCGAACGGCTTATCAAAATCGGTGAAGATCTGGAAAACGGCAAACTCAGTATCCGCGATATAGTGGCCTTTGCCGAGCAGACCGAGATTTCTATCGAGGAAGACAAGGCGGAGGAATACCTGCGTTGGACGCTCGAAGGCATCCGGAATATAGAAAACAACTATCATCTTGCCATTAAAGCCTTCAAAGCCCTTGAAAAAGAGCGTGAAAAAATCAAAGGTAAAAAACCGGGCAAGCGTTACCTTCGCTTAAAACGCGAGGCCGCTCGCCTCCGCCTTTATATTGCACAGGAAATCAAGGGGCTGAACCTCACTGATTATGCTATGCGGCTGATGATTGATTCGATCCGTAAAATTGTGGAGGAAATCCGCCGCTATGAAAAAACCATATCTGCTGCAAAAGATAAGCTGCAGAAAAAACCCTCTGCCGCTGACAAAAGGGAATTGAAAAAACGCATAACCGAAGCTCAGGCCGGCATTGAGGAAATCGAACAGCGATACCATGTTTCCGCCGTTGATATCAAGCGTTCCTATCAGACGATCATCACCGGCGAAACCGAAACCAATCAGGCAAAGCAGGAATTGGTCGAAGCCAACCTCAGGCTGGTTGTTTCGATTGCAAAAAAATACACCAACCGCGGGCTGCAATTCCTTGATCTAATTCAGGAAGGTAATATCGGCCTGATGAAGGCCGTAGATAAATTCGAATGGCGGCGTGGTTATAAATTCTCTACCTATGCCACTTGGTGGATCCGCCAGGCAATCACAAGGGCGATTGCCGACCAGGCCAGGACGATCCGTATTCCTGTACATATGATTGAAACTATCAACAAACTGATCCGCACATCGCGTCAGCTTGTCCAGGAACTCGGACGTGAGCCCACCAGCGAGGAAATCGCCAAACGAATGGATATACCCGTTTCAAAAGTACGCCGCGTTCTCAAGATTGCACAGGAACCGATCTCGCTCGAGACTCCGATCGGCGAGGAAGAGGATTCGCACCTCGGCGATTTTATCGAGGACAAATCCATTCTGAACCCTGCAGAGTCTGTAACCTTCTCAAACCTCAGGGAAATAACCGAAGAGGTGCTTGCCACGCTGACGCCTCGCGAAGAGAAGGTTATAAAAATGCGATTTGGGCTCGGCAACACCGGCTCTGAACATACTTTGGAAGAAGTTGGACAGCATTTTGCCGTCACCCGCGAGCGCATCCGCCAGATAGAGGCCAAAGCTCTCAGAAAGCTTCGCCATCCCTCTCGATCCAGGCGGCTGAAAGCTTTCCTTGAAGGCAAATAAGCAATCACCGTGTTATCAAAAAACTTAAGGCCGCTCGATTATTAATTAACGGGCGGCCTGATTTTTTTGCACTGGAATTTAGCCGAATTCGAAAATTTCTTACATTTTTTCGTTTAGAAAAGAAAAAACCGGCTTTTATTCTAAATAATTAATAATTCATGAAATTCCTGATTTTCCGATGAGGCACAGTATCAATAAACATTTATACTGATTTATCGGCATTGTTTAACATTCTTTGCGCCTGTTTTTTTGCATCCTCCAAATCTGATATTTCCCCGTCGAGCTGCATTTCATAAATTCTACTGAGTATTTTGCCGAATTTGGGCGAAGGCTCTAATCCCATTTCGATCAGATGGCGTCCCTGCAGGATCGGTTTAGGTGCCGCTTTTTCGATTTTCAATTCCCTGACTCTGCCGATAAACCATTCCTGGGCTTCAGAGCCAAAGCGCTTTTCCTCAGGCAGCCAATCGGGATTACGTCCCAAGCTATCCGCCTTTGCAACCCGATATAACAAATCAGGCTCGACTTTTCTCGCAAGCCTTCTGAAAGCGCCATCGCCAACAGGCGTTTTTGATTTGTACCATTCGCCCGGAAGCAAGTGATATCTGACAAGCTCTACTACCTGCTGCCTCACATTGAAACCATTTTTTGTATAGATTCCAAGCCGGTCAAGCAAGCTGATGGTTGGCTCTACGCCGGCTTCATCATGGCCTCTTGACCTTATCCTGCCGTCAATCAATTGTGTTGTTGAGGGCTTGCCTAAATCATGGCATAGTGCGGCAATCATTACTGTAAGCTTTCTGGCGTGGTCAAGATCATCTATCAGTTTCCTTGCCTCATCCAAGACCATTAATGTATGCACATCTACGTCGCCCTCAGGATGCCAATCCGGCTCCTGCGGAACGCCTTTCAGTGCCGCAAGCTCAGGAAAAAGCTTTTCGACTACGCCTAATTCATAAAGCCGGCCAAACCCGATTGACGGCTTTTCCGAGAGGAGCAGGATTTTTTCCACCTCGCCGAATATCCTCTCAGCCGGAAGATCCGTTAAATCAATCGCTTTGCATAAAGAAATCGTCTCCGGATCAATTTCAAACTCAAACCTGCTTGCAAGCTGCGCTGCCCTTAATACACGAAGCGAATCCTCCGGAAAAGTTTTTTCCGAAACATGCCTGATCACTCTCTTTTCGATATCCTTTCGGCCATCGAAAGGGTCAACTATCTCACCGCTCAAGGGATCAAGCAGAATGGCATTTATCGTAAAATCTCGCCGCAGGCAGGCTTCTTCAAAAGACATTTCCGGGTCGCCTTCAACAATAAATGCCCTATGCCCTCTGCCTGATTTGCGCTCACGGCGGGGAATGGAAACGTCCAGATGGCTGCCTAATTTATAAACTGTAAATATTTCTCCTACTGTGTTCAGCGGCAACCGCTCCCTCTGCGAAAAATCATCCAGCAACTGCTTCAATCTCTCCGGCTTGATTCCGTAAACTTCCAGATCCCAATCCTTTGGTTTTCTGCCCATCAGCTCGTCACGAACGCAGCCGCCGACAAGCATAGCCCGCCCGCCTTCTCTCGCAATTATTTTTGCAAGCAAGTAAAAGTCTTTTCCCTGCCAGTCGGCCTGAAAATGTTTATCTTCAATATTTTTCACAATCTTATTTTATAAGGAGAGAAAATCGCTTTCAGCAGTTCTATTGGCACTTTTTCGCAACAAGGTGTTTATTTTGACCGTTTTGTAAAATTAGTCAGTAGGCCCATTTTGTAGCACTAACCGAACCGGATAGCTCAACCGGTAAACCTACATCGCAAGAAAACCTAACTTGTAAAATAATTAGCTTGCCTTGCCTGCCGGGCTGCTATTCGATTGAAAGTTTTTCCGACAGATAATTTTTCAACTGACTTGTATTGATTCGCTCCTGCGTCCAGCTGTCTCGGTCACGAACCGTTACTGCGTCGTCCTCGAGTGACTGATGGTCAACCGTAATACAGAATGGTGTCCCGATTTCATCCTGCCGGGCGTAGAGCTTGCCGATTCCTCCGGTATCATCGTAAACACTTCGGAAAGACTTTTGCAGATCCGCTTTGATTTTTTTCGCCATCCCGACTATTTCTGGCTTGTTTTTCGCTAAGGGCAAGACGGCAGCCTTTATCGGAGCCATTTCTGGCGATAACTTCAGGATGACGCGTTTTTCGCCCTTTTCATTGATCCTTTCTGAATAGGCATCCATCATTATGGCCAGCATCATTCTGTTTACGCCTGCCGAAGGCTCTATAACGTAAGGATAAAATCTCTCATTTGTGGCCGGATCGAAATAGGATAGGTCCTCGTTTGACTCGGTGTTTATTCTATTTCCTTCTGCATCGAGCGCTTTGCGCGAATGAACCTTCAGATCGAAATCCGTTCGATTTGCTATGCCCATCAATTCATCAAACTGTTTTTTTTCATCTTCACGTTCCGGGAAGAATCTGTAAAGGATATCTACAGTCCTTGCGGCATAGTGCGCCAGCTCCTCCGGACTTTGCTCGTACAGTTTTAGATTGTCGTCTGAAATCCCTATTTGGTTTATCCAGTTTTTATACCAGTCTATCCACTCCTCATGCAGCCTTTCGGCATCCCTCGGATGACAAAAATACTCTAGTTCCATTTGCTCGAACTCTCGGGTTCTGAAAATGAAGTTTCCCGGAGTTACCTCATTCCTGAAAGCTTTTCCGATCTGTGCGATTCCGAAAGGCAACTTCCGCCGCGAGGTGTTCAGCACATTCAGAAAATTAATAAAAATTCCCTGCGCGGTTTCTGGCCTGAGGTATGCGAGGGCGCTTGGATCATCCTCCGCTGAAACAGCTCCGACTGTCGTACGAAACATCAGGTTGAATGGACGCGGCTCGGTCCAATCCACAGCCTCGCAGTTAGGGCATTTGATCTTTAATTCCTGCAGCCGGTTTTTTCCTTCCTCTCCTGCAGTAAAACGGTGAGCTTCGCCGACATGAACCGAGCTTTGGCTCAGTTCCTCTATGAGCTTATCCTCTCTGAAGCGGCTTTTGCAGTTGCGGCAATCTACCATTGGGTCAGAAAACGTATCCTCATGCCCTGAGTATTTCCATACCAGGCGATTTTGTATTATTGCCGAGTCAAGCCCCTCTACATCGTCTCTATCGTAAACTATCCGCTTCCACCAGCTATTCTTGATATTATTTGCCAGCTCGACTCCCAGCGGACCATAATCCCAGGAGCTGCCCAGCCCGCCATAAATTTCTGAGGCAGGAAAAATAAACCCTCTCCGTTTTGAGAGTGAAACTATAGTCTCGATATTTGGTGCCGGCATCTTTTCTACTATTTATTGATTTCTTGTTATTGATTTCTTGAGGAATCCAATTCTATTTAATTAGCCAGAAAAACTGCTTAAGCCTTGCATAAACTGACGCCGAGCTGATTTTTGCCCGGCGTCAGTTATCTTTTGCATATGTCTGGTTGTTATTTTGCGCCGTCTGCGCCGCTTTTTGATTTTCCTTTTTCTTCCATCAGAACGGCTTTTCTTGACAGCTTTATTTTATTTCCTTCTTTTCCGATACATTTGACCAGGATCTGCTGGCCTTCTTTCAGTTCATCTCTTACGTCTCTGATTCTTCTGTCAGATATCTCCGAGATATGAAGCAGTCCGTCAATACCCGGCATTATTTCTACAAATGCACCGAAATCTACGATCCTGCTTACCGTGCCGAGGTATTTTGCTCCTACTTCTGCTTCAGCAGTCAGGCTCATGATCCTGTCAATTGCTTTTTGCGCTGCGGCAGAGTCAGCCGTAGCAATCAACACTGTTCCATCATCGGAAATATCTATCTGTGCACCGGTTTCTTCCGTTATCGAGCGGATCGTCTTGCCGCCCGGCCCGATGACTTCGCGTATTTTGTCCGGGTGAATTTGAATGGTGATAATTCTCGGGGCAAATGGTGAAATATCGGCTCTCGGTTGAGCGATTGCCTTATCCATTACGTCCAGGATATACATTCTCCCTTTTCTGGCCTGCTCGAGTGCTTCCTGCAGGATCGTTGCGTTGATGCCCGAAACCTTTATATCCATCTGCAGGGCAGTTACACCATCACGCGTGCCCGCCACCTTGAAATCCATATCTCCATAATGGTCTTCGGCGCCTGCTATATCGGTCAATATAGCGTAACGGTTGCCTTCCATCACCAATCCCATTGCAACGCCTGCAACCGCACGTTTGATAGGAACGCCTGCATCCATCAGACTGAGCGATCCGCCGCAAACCGAAGCCATTGATGACGAACCGTTTGACTCAGTGATATCCGAAACTATCCTGATCGTATAGGGAAATTCTTCTTCGGATGGCAAAACCGCTTCCAGGGCTCTTCTTGCCAGATTACCATGGCCGATCTCTCTTCGCGAGGTACTTCCGAATCTGCCGGCCTCGCCTACTGAATATGGCGGGAAATTATAGTGCAGCATAAATCTGCGCTTGATCTCGCCGTGCTCGATATCGTCCAGATACTGCTCATCCATTTTCGTACCGAGCGTGGTTGTAACGATTGCCTGCGTTTCACCTCTGGTAAACAATGCCGAGCCGTGTACGCGCGGCAGCCACCCGACCTCGCAATTGATCGGACGGATCTCCGAAAATTTACGTCCGTCTGGCCTTCGGCGGTGAACCAACATATCCTCACGAAAAATTTTCTCTTTGAGGAAAGAAAACGCCTTTGCGGCCATGCTCCTTTTTTCGGCATCATCTTCCGGATATGACTCGACCACTTCTTTTTTCAACGCCTCTATTTCGGCATAGCTGGTCAATTTATCCTTGCCCGATGTGTCTAAAGCCGAACGCAGCCTGTCGCCATAATTCTGCTCGATCTCGGAAACAAGCGCTTCATCCAGAACGAATGGCACAAACTCCCTCTTCGTTATTTCCAGAGCCTTGAACAGCTCCATTTGCCATTGGCAGATTCGTTTTATTTCCTTGTGTGCCAGCATCAGAGCCTCGACCAAAACTGCTTCGGGCACTTCCAAAGCTTCTCCCTCGACCATAACGATTGCCTCATTTGATCCGGCAACCACAAGATTCAACTTTGATTTCCTTCGCTGATCGTAGGTCGGATTTATGATGTATTTTTCATCAACCAGGCCTATTCTTACTCCTGCTATCGGTTCATTGAAGGGAATATCCGAAAGATAAAGTGCGCAGGATGCGCCTGTTATAGAGATGACGTCCGGATCATTTTCTGAATCTGCCGATATTACTGTTCCGACGATTTGGGTTTCGAACCTGTAGCCATCCGGAAAGAGCGGCCTGATCGGCCTGTCAATCAGCCGGCAGGTTAAAACTTCCTTTTCGCTCGGCCGTCCTTCTCTTCTGAAATAATTTCCGGGAATCCTTCCGGCAGAATAACTTGATTCCCTGTATTCTACGGTTAGTGGAAAGAAATCCAGCCCTTCTTTTCCGGATTTCATACTTACGGCCGTTACCAAAACCATGGTATCTCCATACCTGATTATTACCGAGCCGTCTGCCTGTTTGGCGACCTTCCCTGTTTCTATGGTCAATTCACGGCCGCCAACCTTGATCGAACCTTTCAAATATTGTTTTTTGTTCATTTCTTCCTTTTCCAAAAATTAAAAGCGGCTAGTGCCGTATTTGTGAAGCACCTGCCGCTTTCAGCGATATTTAGCAAACTTGGCTTTTTTCTCTTTCTTGAGTTGCGCCGCAATTCGCTGTCACGTTCAGCCGGCTAATCACAACAACATAGCACTCAACCAATCTATAACTACAATTTTGGCCTACCTGAGTTACCGGTGAATTTCCTTATACAAAGCAGCGGCATTTTGCCCCACCAAAACATTTTTTTGAGATGCTTTAAGCCGCTCTCTGCTTTTTCATTTCCCCGGATATCAACTTCCTCGGGGCTAATACTTCCATAAAGCAGTCGGCCTGCAGGGCTTATTTTTCAGGTAAACCAAAAACTATGCAAATGGCCTAACGTCTTAAGCCAAGGCGATTGATGATTTCATGATATTGATCAATGTTTCGCCGCTTAAGGTAATCAAGCAATTTCCTTCTCCTCGAGACCAGCTTGAGCAATCCACGGCGAGAGTGATTGTCTTTTTTATGTACCTTGAAATGCTCAGTCAATTCATTGATTCGCTGGGTCAAAAGTGCTATCTGTACCTGCGACGAACCTGTATCCTTACCGTGTGTTTGGTATTCGCTTACTATTTTTTCTTTTACTTCTTTTACTGTTGCCATAATTTACTTTTTTGCTCTTTACTGGCCTCTCCTTATGTACGCAGTATGCCTTCTCCTTAGAGCTTTATTTTTTGAGAAGTACCGCGAAAATTTATTTATAGCTTCGTTGAATTTGGGTAATTTGTTCTGGGTTAAAATACCTCCAAATAATTACCTTACAACAATTTAAATTTAACACAATGGCTCGGCTTCAGCAATCTGCCCCCCGCGAAATATTCTCCCGCCGGGCCGCTCATTATTGTTGCCAACTCCGCAGCCGGTTTGTCATAAAGCCGTAAATGATCATTGATAATTCATTGTAGCCAAAACCTCAGCCTAACCCTCAGGGCTTGCTCTTTTACTTATGCCGTAGCCTCTTTCGCAACTGATGAAATATCAAACTCTTCCATAAACCGCGTTGAAAAATCACCACGGCGAAAGCGTTCATCCGCCATTATCTTTTTATGCAGTGGGATTGTGGTTTTGATACCCTCGACTACCATCATATCCAGAGCTCTCTGCATTCTTGCGATTGCCAATTCCCTCGTCCGTGCATGTACGATCAGTTTTGCAATCATCGAATCATAGTACGGCGGAACTACATATCCCGGATATACTGCCGTATCAACCCTTACTCCGGGGCCTCCCGGTATGTTGAAAGCAGTTATCTTACCCGGACTCGGCGTAAACTTCACTGGATCTTCAGCATTGATGCGGCACTCTATCGAATGGCCTACTATTTGGACATCGTCCTGCTTGTAGCCGAGGTCTTCACCCATTGCTATCCTTATTTGGTTTCGGACGATATCGGCAAGCGTTACCATTTCCGTCACGGGATGCTCGACCTGTATTCTGGTGTTCATTTCCATAAAGTAGAATTCACCATTTTCATCGAGCAAAAACTCGAAAGTGCCCGCGCTTGAATAACCAATCTCTCTGCAGGCTTTCACTGCCACCGAGCCCATTTTTTCCCTCAGCTCTGGCGTTACCACAGGTGAAGGAGCCTCTTCCAGCAGTTTTTGGTGCCTGCGCTGTATGGAACATTCCCTCTCGCCCAGGTGTATGCAGTTTCCATGCTCGTCGGCCAAAACCTGTATCTCGATATGCCGCGGCCTCTCTACGTATCTTTCTATATAAACCGACGCATTTTTGAAAGCTGCAAGAGCTTCTGCCTGCGCTGTCTCTAAATTCGACCTGAGCTCAGCTTCCTCTTTTACTATACGCATGCCGCGTCCGCCGCCGCCTGCTGCTGCCTTTATAATTACCGGGTAGCCGATTTTCTTTGCGATTTCAGCGGCTTCTTCGGGCGATTCTATCGGGTCAGGACTTCCGGGAAGTATCGGGACGCCGGCCTGCTGCATATTTCTTCTGGCTTCGACCTTATCGCCCATCATTGCGATTACTTCTGGCTTAGGCCCGATGAATTTGATATTGCAGTCCTCGCAGATCTGCGCAAAACGGGACGATTCCGCCAGGAATCCATAGCCTGGATGAATTGCATCTGCATTGGTTATTTCTGCGGCGCTTATTATTGCCGGAATGTTCAGATAGCTTTGCGCTGATGGCGCGCCGCCGATACAAACCGCTTCGTCAGCGTACTTCACATGTAGGGCTTCGCGGTCAGCTTCCGAATGCACTGCCACCGTCTGAATGCCCATTTCTTTGCATGTCCAGATTATCCTGCAGGCAATCTCACCTCTATTTGCCACAAGGACTTTTTTTATCTCTCGCATGCCAATTAAAAATAATCAATCTAGGTAAATTTTTCTTATCTTGCCTTTGAATTTCAAGCCTGTTAACGTCATTATTCAACAGGCCGGGCCCTATCAACTATCGGTTCAATCTTTATAATCCGCCCCTTCCGGCATTATCAAAGCCTGCCCTTATAATCCAACCCTGCCGGCGGCGTTTTCTACTTTGATCTTCTTAGTTGTTGAGACTTTTTATTCTGCCTGGCCCCTCTAAAATTATCCGTCATTAAAAAATCTTGCGGCGACTTTCATTTCTTGTCGCCGCTTCTTTTATCTCGCAGATCCCGCACAATGTAAATTCCTGCTGCCTTTTTACCTGCTATCTTTCTATGAGCCATTGATTTATTCCGGGCGGCCTCATTCTTTCATCGCCTGATCCCGAACAATGGCTGCCCGTATTCAACAGGCTGTCCGTTTTCTACATAGATTTTAACTATCTCGCCTGTTACCTCAGCCTGTATTTCGTTCATCAATTTCATTGCTTCTACTATACAGACTACAGTTTCGGGTGTAACCTTGCTTCCCTCTGAAACATACGGCGGCTTATCAGGAGCCGGTGAACG
>DATLZX010000230.1:0-5103 GCA_035573795.1 Pyrinomonadaceae bacterium
CAGCCCTTATGGTTTCTGCAATTCCCGGCACCTGTCGGGCAGAAACTGAAAGCGTAGCCTCCGGCATGCAATCCCTTGGAGATATGCCGGTTCCTCCGGTTGTAATAACCAGGTCAATTTCCCTCTCTACAAACGATTGCAGTGCAGCAGTAATCCGATCCAAATCATCGGTTACGATTAAGTAATCGGATACGATAAACCCTTCGGCGGATAAAAGCTCTTTCAGTACCATGCCTGATTCATCCGTCTGTTCATTTCTTGTGTCGCTTGCCGTTAATACTGCGGCAGTCATCCGCTCTTTTACATTCATCTCGGTCAAACCATAGCTGTTGCAGTTTTTAATCTTTTTTAACAAAATCTATAAACACTTTTTAACATAAAAATTGCACAGTATATGAATTTCATCCGGAATCCTAAATCCTTACTGCCTGATTTCTGGATTTTGCAATGAGTTGAGGTTCCCTATCCTTGAGTTATTTCGGTTGCAAGCATTCTTCGCGGCCGCCTCCCGATATAGACGCTAGCTGCAACCCCAAATACCACTAGCAGTATTCCGATTATCGTTCCAGCAAATAACGTTTCGTTAAAAAGTAGTACGCCCGCCAGCACAGAGTAAATTAAACCTGAATAAATCAATATTGCTACGCTTGCAGCAGGCTCGCTTTGGAGTGAGTGTGTCAAAAATATCTGCCCTATTTGCGAGAAAACTCCTATTAAAAATAATATCAGCCAATCTGCTCCCTGCGGTGTCTTCCATTCAAAGCACATTCCGATTGCGCCGACAATTGCCCCGATCAACTGAAAATGAAATACAACGGTCAAGGGATGCTCCGTTTCCCTCATCCTGCGCACAAGATTGTAGGCCGCTCCGGAACAGATTGCGGACATGACACCAATAATCAGAAAAAATGGCGAAACCCTAGCATCTACCTGCTCGATAAGTAAAACTCCCCCGAAAGCTATTGCATAAAACAGCCATTGAAGCCTTCTAATGCTTTCGTTCAGAAACATGATTGCAATTACGGTTGTAAATACCGGGGACAGGTATTGGATCGTCTGAGCAGTAGCAAGCGGAATATTCTGAACAGTTACGAAAAACAAGTAAAGTGCAAGTGTCCCAAAAAGTCCTCTTGCGAGCAAAAGCCATCGGCTGGAGCCTTTCGGGTCAGCCCCAGCTTTTTTTAGGCCGATATAGCAATAAATACTTGCCAGAAAACACCTGAAAAATACGACCTCAAATGCCGGAATATGGCTGACTGATTTGACTAGGATATTTGCCACCGAAAAAGCAAAGGTGGAAATCAACATTGCCCTTACGCCGGCAGAAAAAAACTTGCTCTCTTGTGTCAAAGTTGCTTGATATGCTGCCTTTTAGAAGTTTCACAACCGCAGTTGGTCTCGCATTTACTTGGTAGAAAAAGGCTTTTCAGCTTCCTTACAAGCAGAAAAACAGCCCCGATCAGTGCTAAGCCAAGTAAAAGATAAACTACCAGATCCTGCATTTTTTAAAGAGTGTTTTTTCCGACTTTGGTTAAACCTTTTGACGCCAATTGATTCCTTTTCAAATTATTATAAAAATCTCCCACACTAACTAAAACCCAGAAAGCGCCCGGCCTGATGAGTTAGAAAAGCTGCAAGGTAAGCTAAAGTCGTCATATAAATCACCATAAACGCCGTCCATTTCCAGGAGTTTGTCTCCCGCCTTACTACAGCAACTGTTGACATGCACTGCATTGCCAAAACAAAGAAAACCATCAATGTAATGGCCGTCAGTGGCGTCCAAACAATGCTCCCGTCGTCGCGCCTTGCTTCCCTAAGTGCAGAAACCAGAGTAGGCGAAGAAGCGTCCGCCTCGCCTCCAACATTATAAATAATGCTCAACGTGGAAACTAAAACCTCCCTCGCTGCAAAACTTGCTATTAATGAAACCCCGATCTTCCAGTCAAAACCAAGCGGCTCTATAACAGGCTGAATCAAATGCCCCAATTTTCCCGCAAAGCTGTTTTTTAGCTGAAGCGCTTTCAGATCTGCTTCATTCGTTTCTGCAGAAAGATCGGCAGGGGCAGCATCCCTGAGTTCGCCGCCTGCTTGCGAAGTTTGATTTTGCAAAGATGCCGCGGCATTTTCATCAAGGCGTGGAAAATACATCAATGCCCATAGAATCATTGATATCAGCAAAATAACTGTTCCGGCCCTTTTTACGAAAAGCCACCCGCGAAGCAGCATATTTTGAAATACCGTTCTGAGATTAGGCAGCCGGTATGGCGGCAATTCCATGACAAAGGGCGTCGGTGGTGCTTTTAGGACCGTCCTCTTCAGTACGTAAGCCACAATGATTGCTGTAGTAATTCCTAAAAGATACATTGCCAGCATTATCAATGCACCCAGCGAAATCACCCCAAAAACGTATTGCCCGCTGAAAAAAGCAGCAATCATCAATGTATAAACGGGCAGCCGCGCCGAGCAGCTCATCAAAGGGGCAATCAGTATCGTGGCAAGCCTATCCCTCTGATCTTCAATGGTCCGCGTTGCCATAATCCCCGGAATTGCACAGGCGAAGCTGCTTATTAAAGGCAAAAACGCCCTACCATGCAGCCCTACCTTGCTCATAAGTTTGTCCATGAGAAAGGCCGCCCTTGCCATATATCCGGAATCTTCCAGGATCGAGATAAACAGAAACAAAACAAGAATTTGCGGCAAAAAAACTATTACCCCGCCCACTCCGGCAATTATTCCGTCCGCAATAAGGTCAGTAAGCATTCCGGGCGGCAAAAGCTCTTTCACGCTTTCACCGAGTGCGCCTATGCCGCCTTCCAGGATTTCCATTGGAAAAGCCGCCCACGAAAAAATCGCCTGAAAAACCAGAAGCAGCACCGCAAAAAGTATAATCAGCCCAAAGATCGGATGTGTTAAAACCCTGTCGATTTTCTCTGCTCGGTCATGAGCGCTTTTGTCATTGTGAACTACGCTTTCATTCAATATCTGATTGATTTTCTTGTATCTTTCGAAAATTTTTGCAGTGGCAGTTTGATTGCGGTCATCTGAACTTTCATCCTGGCCGGTCAATTCGCTTTTCGGAAGCAGACTTAGTTTTCCATTCCCATTTTCACTTGGTGCAACAGCCTTTTTATGATTAACTGCTGAAACCGCGCTTTCCAATATTTCCCTGATCCCATTGTTTTTTATGGCATTAACGCAGACTACCTGAGTTCCGAGCAACTCTGATAGTTTTTCAATATTTATCTGGTGCCCGTAGTCCTCGAAAAGGTCAATCATTGTCAGGGCAACAACTACCGGCACATTTTGTTCCAAAAGTTGCTGAACAAGGTATAAATTCCGTTCGAGATTTGTTGCATCTACAACTGCAATGATTGAATCCGGCCTCTCACTTTCCAGTTTGCCGAGGATTACGTCTCTTGCAATCTGCTCATCAATCGAAGTTGCATCAAGGCTGTAAAGTCCGGGCAGATCAATCAGCTCTATCAACTGATCTTCAAAGCGTAAAAAAGCAGATTTTTTTTCAACAGTTACTCCCGGATAATTCGCAACCTTTTGTTTCAAACCTGTAATAGCATTGAATAAAGTGGTTTTACCTGCATTCGGGTTACCGGCAACAGCGATTTTGATTGTCGAATTTGAACTCTCGATTGGTTTGGCGGGTTTCAATTTTTTTACTCAAGAAAAATGGAAGTTTTCGATGCTAAATTGATGATAAATGGTGATAATTTAGTCAATGAAGTTTTTATATCTCAAATTTACTCGATCTACTTTAAAATCAAGGCAAATAATTTAAAGCCTTTTTAAACCCCGACTACCTCGATTTTTGCTGCCTCGCATTCACGGATTGCCAGGCTGGACGCCCTCAGCCTGATCTCTATCGGATCGCCAAATGGAGCGGCCTTGACCTTTTTGATTGTAACTCCCGGCAGGATTCCCATTTCCATAAGGCGCTGGACTATTGGCCCTTCACCATTGATAGCCAAAACTTTTACAGCTTTTCCAAATGCAATCTCTTTCAAGGTACTAACGATTTTTTCTTTACCATCTGGCATAAATTATCTAGTAGCCTCTGTATCCGGCGATTTGCGGTTACTGAATAAAAAATCAATAATTAATTGGCCCCATTTCAGCCCTTGACTCTGATCAAAGGTGAGAAAAGCAGGAAACCGGCCTTCTAACAATATACTAATCTAATTGAAAACCATTTTCAATTTCAGCGGTAAGGTTCTTTCATCTCGATTAAGCGATTAAGAAAGTAAAATTGCCGAAATATTGTTTCTTGAATCAGGATTTGATTTTTTTTGCCGCGAATCCAGGCAAGCTATTCTGGGTGAAAGCTGGAGAAAAAGGTTTTTAGTTATTGCAAACAACGTTTTTACTGCTATTTTAAAATTCTATTTTTAACTTCGCACAAATCGGTTCCGATAAATACTTTACCCACACAATAAACAGGCAGTAGCTAACTATTTTGGAACGACCTCTGTTACGCTGGCCAGTTCTGCTAGGTACGGACCCAACTCAAAGCGCAGCGGCACTCTACCTGGTCCCATGTCTAGCCAAATTTTTGGACGCATTTGGTCAACTTGCGCATCACCTGTAACTATTGAAACAGGCTGACTCCTGAACAGTCCTGCAGGAGTGTTCGTTTGAGTGGGGGCTTCTGCTCTTAGCGAGAAAATGCTCAATTTGCCATTCCAGAAAACCGGTGCCCTTGTATCAGAATCTTTCGAGTCGGCAGCGGCAGTCTTGAGCGAATAGGCCCTGATTGCATAGAAAAATGACAACAGATCCTTTGTACCAAGCGGAACATCCATTTGAGTTCCATCATTTAACCTCACCTTACCGGCTCCGCTTTCAAATTGTATATTATTATTGAGAAAGCTCAATTGTCCCTTGAATGATGCGCTCGTGAGAATTGGTTGAAATAATTCGGCTGTAACGACCGTTTCCATCTGGTCATTTAGCCCGAAGAAAGGATTTCCCGGAACTGAATTTGTTACCGTCAGAGATAAAATCAAACAATCTTTTCCATTAACGACTTTACGCTCTCTGACACGCAGGACTATCGAGCCCAAAGGCCTTCCGCCGGCCGAGAGCCTGTAT
>DATLZX010000231.1:0-2743 GCA_035573795.1 Pyrinomonadaceae bacterium
AAGCCAGAATTGCCCGCAGCCATCACCTGATTTAGACGCACGAAGAAATACGCCCCAAAGAATGACGACTACATTAAGACAAAGTGCAAATATGGCAAAATGAGGAAATTTATCTTTGCCGGACGCCGTCATAAGGTTAAGTAAAAATACTATTCAAAGTTTAGAATATCATTTAGCAGGAGAAAATATACAGTGGCATGAGAGGTTCAAAGGTGTGCAGGAGTAGTTTAGCAACTGCGGGAGAGGTTTGAATGTAGCAGATGAAGTTGAATAGCCGGCAATTGGATCAGGCAATTTCTGCAGCATTATGCAGCCTCGAATGACCGGTCTGAACAAAGGTGTTTTTTGGGAAAATCATTATTTTCTCGGGAGATATAAATAATTTTGTCCGAAGAGATAAATAAGATTTTAAGTAAAAATCAATAATTTTTTTCAAGTAAGTCAATGACGATTACGGAGAATAAAAAGCCCAAACAGAGAAATGTAACGCCCAAAGAGAAAAAAGTGAGGATAGACAAACTGCTTTTTGAGCGGGGGTTTGCTGAAAGCAGGCAGCGTGCGCTTGCAATGATACTTGCCGGGGTAGTAATCGTCGAAGATAAAAAAATAACAAAACCATCTGAGGCATTTCATCCCGACGTTTCAATTCGTATAAAGGGCAGGGCGGAGCAAACCCGATTTGTAAGCCGCGGCGGCTTGAAACTTGAATCAGCAATCGAGACTTTCAGAATTACGGTGTCGGGTAAAATCTGCCTGGATGTAGGATCATCAACCGGAGGCTTTACAGATTGCCTTTTGCAGAATGGAGCCAAGAGAGTTTATGCAGTTGATGCCGGTTATAACCAGTTGGATTGGCGCCTCAGAAATGACGAGAGGGTAGTAGTCAGAGAAAAAACAAATGCACGGTATCTTACTACGGAGGATTTCGATGAGAAATTCGGCCTCTCGGTGATCGACGTTTCTTTTATATCCTTAAAACTGATATTGCCGGCAATAGCACCCTTGATGGAGAAAGGCGCTGATATGGTTGTTCTGATAAAACCGCAATTCGAGGTAGGAAAAGGTGAGGTAGAAAAAGGCGGCATCGTTAAAGATGCTGCAAAGAGAGAAAAAGCTGTAAAAGCGATTCTGGATTTTGCCGAAAATTTGGGATTAGAAGTTTTGGGAGTTATTGAGTCGCCAATCAAGGGCGCTCAGGGAAATATCGAATACCTGGCTCATTTCAAGCCATAGCAATTTACTATAATCATTTACAAAGAAAACCAAATCATAAATCCAAGTATCATAACCAATTGCAAACTAAGCCAGCTTATAAGTCTACCGAATGTTGAAGTGGTATTTTCATAGAAAAGAGAGGCATTTAGCCAGCCTTGGTGCGGAAAGAAAAACAGGCGAATTCGATTGGGGCTTAAAGTATCTCGGCATCGAAGGCCCGGACGGGCGTTCTCCCAGAGATTTGCTCAAGGAATTCTCAGAAAATGCAATATTAAACAGCGAAGGCTTTTTTTCTTCTGCTCTGGAGCCGAATTTTAAGCAGGAAAAAAGGATTTACCCATCAATTCAACAGATAAACCCTAAATCGAACGGCAACGGTAAAATTCCAGGATCAAAGAGCCTCGAAGCAGAGTTCGTAATTTGGGAGAGCTTGATAAAAACCGACTCAGAAGAAAACAACCTTGCAGAGGCTTTGTATCTCAAGGCAGAAAATAAAAAAGATGCAGCAGTAATCGTTTTGCCGCACTGGAACGCTCAGGCCGGATCCTATCTCGATCTTTGTCGTTTCCTGAATCGGGTTGGAATATCCGCTTTAAGGCTGACGCTGCCTTATCATGAGAGCCGCCGCCCACCGGAAATCAACAGGGCAGATTATTTGATATCACCGAATATAGGCCGGACACTGCAATCAGTTCGACAGGCAGTGATTGATACAAGGACAGCAGCTCGCTGGCTGAAAGATCAAGGCTACGAAAAAATCGGCATAGTCGGGACAAGCATTGGTTCATGTGTAGCGTTTCTTGCTTTTGCGCATGATAAATCAATAAATGCGGCTGTTTTCAATCATGTTTCAGGCTATTTTGCAGATGTAGTATGGCGGGGAATTTCTACAAAGCATGTCAGGGCAGGTTTAGGTGACCATATTACGTTGGAAGAGCTCAGGAAATATTGGATGCCGATATCACCCTTGGCATATCTCGACAGGCTGAAAAATGACGAACTACGGCCGCAAAGGTATATTTACGCACTTTATGATTTAAGCTTTCCGGTAGATCTTTCACGAGCGACAATCAAGGCATTGGAAAAAGAATCAATACGCCATAGTCGGGTTGTCTTCCCATGCGGCCATTATACGCTCGGTGAACGGCCCTGGGTTTATCTGGATGGCTGGGCAATCATAAATTTTTTGCACAGGCACCTGAAAAGAAGGCATCTAAAAGATGGCAAGTGAATACTTGTTGATTAAATTGCAGCCTTTATGAAGTATTCAAAGCGATTTAAGGTTCTCAAGGGCGGTTAAAGTGTTTTGGTTACAAACCCATAATTTTTTGAATAAACTTTACTTGCAAGCAACGCCTTGCAGCTTGAAACTTAATCACTTGAAAAGCAGCCAATCAACGCGGGAAATAGCCTAAAATACGCTTAATCGGCACCAACAATGCGCAAAAGTTCGGAAATAAACAGCCAGATACTGCAAGCTGCGGCTGAGCGGCTGCTGATCAAAGCAACGCGAAAATGGGATCTGTCT
>DATLZX010000232.1:0-13149 GCA_035573795.1 Pyrinomonadaceae bacterium
GCTGGCTCATCCGCAGCTACTTCAAACCTTTCGAGCCGCATTGCCCAGCGCGCCAGCCACCTGAAAGGGCACTGCCCGAGATCGATTAACTCAGAAACAGACCATGATTTGTCTTTTTCAATCTGCAAAGATTTAACCAACCCGTTATAAACCGGGTCTGTGTTTGCAACTAGCCGCTCTGATTCTGCTTTGTATGCCTGCTTTGATTTCTGAAACAAAGCAGGGTTCAAGTCCACTGCTTTTGATTGTCCCTTATTTGGAAGCTCATTAATCAGCAGCTCTGATTGACTGGAAATAAAATTCTTGTGCGGGCGGCTCGGCACTATTCCGAGCAAATCGAAATACTCGCTTGGCAAAAGCTCGCCATTCAAATAGCTTGGGTACGTCAGAAAAATGGATTTATTAACGGCTGACAACGCAAAAAAGAAATTAAAATGTTCCCAGCGGGCAAACTCAGTTATCGGCGAAATGTTTACCCCATTTTGTATCAATTCCTCTCTTTCGTAAAAATCCAAAATCCAGGAATTGGAGGTAACCTTTGGCAGATGGCCCTCTGCCGCACCGATAAAAAAAGCATGGTCGAATTTGCGCCCAATCAAAGCGTGCGGCTCGCAGATCACGATGCCGCCGCGCGTCTCCATTGTCTGGAATGATAAAGTTTCAAGGGCATTATTGAGCTCAGCAAAAAACCCTTGCAAAGATACTTCGCTCCTTCCACTGAGCTGGCTGATTTCGTTAAGAAGTTCTTCTATAAGAAGGTAATTCATCGCTTCAGAGGCGGAGGCGGAAAAGCTTTCATTTAATCCTAAAGCTTCTAACACACCAATCAGCCATATGCTCCATTCTTCGGCTGTATGCTTTCCGTCAGGCACTTCTATAGGCGGGATTTCATAGATTTCAAACCATTCTGATTTATTCTCAGGATGCGATCTCAAGACTCTGGCAATTTTTTCCTTACTCCAGAATTTAGTTCCCGGATAGTTCAATAATCTCAGGGTGGATTCAAAGTCGCACTCCGCTTCACTAAAAACTTCCCCAATCAGCCAAATTGCATGCCCAATCAATGAAAGGCCTATTCTTTGATGAAATTCAATGTCAATTGGTAAACCATATTCATCGGCAATGGAACGAATCAACGTCTGATAGCTGAGCGGCTCACGGACTGCCACCGCAATTTTGCTTGCCGACTCGCCCTTATGTATCAAATATTTGATATGTCCCAAAACCCAGCGAATCTCCTCCTCTGCCGATTCGAAGTAATAGCCTTCAGCAGTCACAGGATCTTGTGTTAGCCCGGCAAATCTTAAGGCAGCTTTTTCGCCGACTGTTTCTGGCTGGGAAGAATTCGCATTGTTGATAATCCAGCCTCTTTCTTTCAGATATTCAACAGCGTCTTTGTTTACCTTAAATAAAGGAGAGTCGGCTAAAGGCAAATAATAGACGCTGCCATCGCCTGCAACAGCATCAATGAAATCAATTTCCTCGCGGCGCGACTCGATCGGCCTTGCTAAAAAGCTTCCCCAAAAAATTGTTGATTCCCTTTCGAATGTGGACAATCGCAAGGCACTTATCAATGTTGCTTCGCGGTCAACCAACTTAAGCTTTTCCAGGCTTCTCTTGTAAGCGGAGGCGATATTGCCAAGCAGTTTCACTCTATCCGAGGCTGATTTCTTCAATACTTCAGGATCAATGCCGGTCCGTAGAATTTCGGACAACTCCGGCCTGATTGCCCTTGCTAGTCCTTCAGGGTCTGCTTTGTTTCCACAATCATAAATTGCTTTCTTCAAAAGTCTATGACTTCTTATAGGCCCGCACACAGCCCAGCCTGAGCGTTCTAGGGCTTTATGTGCAATTGCTGAGTAAGAACGAATACCCGATATCCCATCGATGGATCTTGGGCCAAATATCCTGCAGGGTCTATTATTTTGCTGTGTTGGGATTTGTGTAGTGAGCTCGGGGAAAAGTGTTGTATCAACGATTCTCGACATTTGCACCTGTCGCAGCTATCTGCCTTGCAATATATTAGCAGAAATATTATTCACTCCTGCTAAAAACTTTTTATCGAAATAACCTGCTCTCGAAACAAGAAATCTTTTTTTAAGATAACAAGATATGTTTTGGTCAAATCGCCTAACTGCGCTTCGGAAGATAAAAACCGCTGCGGGTGATTACTTTAAGGTCAGGTCTGCCGCGGACGGCAAGCTGTATCGTATTGTAACGGCCGGCCGTCAATGATGAGATGTCAGGATAATATGCCAGAATGTATTGCTGATAAAGTATCTCGATTATTCTGTCGAACGAGCTCTCAAGCTCAGCATCATCTATTGGAGAAAAAACTTCGCCGCCTGTCTGCTTGGCCAGCTCTCCCATTCTTTTTTCAGCGATTAACTGTCTGATGTTTTCATTACCACGGCGGTTTTTCGTTAGCTTGTAGTTCTCATAATCAGTCGTCCTAACAATAAATGTCTGGCAATTTTTTTCTATTACGGCTTTGAGGGCGTCGTCGAATTCGGCATCGCTCACGGTGTCATCGCCATCCGAAACAATAACCAAAATACGTCGTCCGCTCTGTTCGCCAAGATATTTGGAAGAAGAAACTATTCCATCCAGTAGTGCAGTGGCTCCATCAGGTTCGGGAAGCGAATTCACAGCCCGAATAAGATCGGATATTTTCCCTGTCATAGGCTGAACAAGCCTTGGCTGAGTGCTTATGGCAAAAAGTGCAGCCTGATCCTTGTTCTCCCTGATTACGCGGCGGAAAAATCTAGCCGCAGCGTTTCTTTCAAACTCTCTTGCTATCCTTACACTCGAAGAGTTATCCAGCAGTAAACTCAAGCTGAGCGGGACATCTGTCCGCTCAAGCTTTGAAAATGTAACGGCTTCTCCATTTATCCTCAATTCGAAATCTTCGAGTGCAAGATTGGTAACCGCTTTGCCAGATTTATCCAAAATCAACGCCGGTATGGGGATCAGAATAGACTCTATCCTGATCTCATCATCATTGGAATTATCTGCAGGAGTGGGGGTAGGTTTAGCATCTACAATCCTCGGCCTTGGTGAGCTTGTTATGATCACAGGGTCGTTTTTTGGCTTTGGGCTTGGCGACGGGTTCGGTTTAATACGCCCGGATTGCGCAAAGATTGAGGCAGCAATAGCGGCCAAAGCAAAAATTAGGGCAAATATTTTCATTATTCGGCTTTTCTAAATTCGACTATTCCAACTTTTCCTCAGATATTTTGATTACTTATACCAGATAATAATTTGCCCATAGACGGTCAGATTTTTTTTATTCCCCAAAAAAAATCCATTCACTCTTAAACAAATCTGTGATTTGCCGTAATTTTTCTGTGATTAAGGCCTCAACTACACACTAAAAGCCTCAAGTAAAAATAAGTTTGATGCTCGCAAAAACCAAAACTACCGCTAGTATTCTTCTCAGTGTAATCAACTCGAACTTTTTTGCGCCCAGCAGTGAGCCGATAAAACCACCGATAGCTGCCGCCGCAATCCAGGCAATGATTGTAGAGTCAAACAGAGAGCTGAGGTTTTTGATTGCCATAAGCCCGGAGACAGAATTTACCAGAATAAATGCTGCCGATACCCCTGCTGCTTTTCTAGCATCAGCCCAACCGCAAAACAGTAGCAGCGGAGTAAGGAAAATCCCTCCACCTACTCCAACTAGCCCTGACAGAAGCCCGATACCCGCCCCGATCAAAATTGCAATGATAAAAGGCGGCCGCTTTGTCTCTTCTTTAGAAGGTATCCAGATTGCCAGCCTCACGGCGGCTAGAAACAGCACAATTCCCAAGAGCAATCTATAGCCTGTCGCCGGCAGGATAATAGAGCCGCCAATGAAAGCAAAAGGTATCGAGCCCAAAGCAAAAGGCAAAAAAATCTTCCATGAAAAAGCACCACTTCTGCTGAATTGAATTAAACCAATCGAAGCAACAATCACATTGAGAATGAGAGCGGTGGGACGGGCAATTTCAGGTGCCACTGAAATCAACGCCATCACGGTCAGATATCCGGAAGCTCCTCCATGCCCGACCGATGCATAGAGTATTGCAACGATGAAAATCAATGTGATAATTGCGACTGTTTCCATTTCATTTAGGGGTTAAGCGGGCTGAATTAATGAATAATCTAACGGAATATCTGCTGATTTTTGGCCTTTTAAGATTTTGCCAAGCCAGACTGTCCAATCACTAAGTCCTCTTTCCACCTGCAAAATCCTTTTCTCTTTCTTACTTAATTTCTTATTGCCGATTTCTGCAAGATAGCTTGCGGGCAAAGGTTCCAATAATCCGAACATGATGTTTACAGGCTGGAAATTGTCAGCATCGTATTTTGATACATATCTGCACAATGCACCGGTTGCAGTTGAGGCTGGGGCTTTCACAAGCTCTTTTCCACTTGCCATAAACGCCGCATTTATGCCAGCTATCCATCCGGTAGCGACTGACTCAATATAACCCTCGACTCCGGTGATTTGTCCCGCAAAGAAAAGCGTTGGGCGTTTTCTTGCTGAGAGTGTCTCATCAATAACTTTTGGCGAATTGATATAGGTATTTCTGTGTATCTGCCCTAATTGCAGAAACTCTGCCGACTCAAGTCCCGGTATCAGGCGAAAAACCCTTTCCTGTTCACCGTATCTCAAGTGGTTCTGAAATCCAACCATTCCGTATGCATCGGCCATCAGATTTTCCTGCCTGAGCTGTACGCAGGCAAAGGGTTCTTTTCCGGTTCTTGGGTCAACCAGACCTTTGGGCTTCATTGGTCCAAACCTGAGAGTGTCGAATCCGCGGCGAGCTAGCTCCTCAATCGGTAAACAGCTTTCAAACCAACGGGTTTCCTCAAATCGTTTTAACGGCACGCTACTCGCCGAGGCCAGCTCACTGTAAAAACTTTCATATTCTTCGCGGTTCAATGGACAGTTTATATAATCATCGCCGCCTTTACCGTAACGTGCAGCGCGGAAGGCAATTTCGTAATTTATCGAATCTGCCGAAATAATCGGTGCAATCGCATCGTAAAAATAAAGCTGATCATTGCCAGTAAACCTGATTATTTCCTCAGCAAGGGCATCAGAAGTCAGCGGCCCTGTGGCAATTACAGCTATTTCATCATCTGAAGGAAGAGCATTGACCTCTGAACGTATGATTTCAATATTTGGGTGGCTTGAAATTTTTTCGGTTATATAATCGGCAAACCGGATCCTATCTACCGAAAGCGCGGCTCCGGCCGGAACTCGCGTCTGATGTGCAGCCTCCATAATCAACGATCGCCCGCGCCGCAATTCTTCTTTCAACATAAACGGAGCAGTACCCGGCTCATCGGATTTCAAAGAGTTTGAACAAACTATCTCAGCAAAACGGTCTGTCTTGTGTGCCGGAGTTTGCTTTACTGGCCGCATTTCATAAAGCTTTACTTTTACGCCTAGATTAGCAGCCTGCCAGGCAGCCTCGCTCCCTGCTAAACCGCCTCCGATGATACTGACTGTTTTCGTCATCGCTTAATTAAAATGCTTGACAATCAATTCGCTTTATAACTAAATTATGTGTCACTTTTCCTGTGATTACTCACCAAGCATTTAAAACCTGAATTCGATCAAAGACTTTCAGTTGCTAATGCTGGTCAGAGCAATAGGCTTGCCATGTTGTTAGCAAGCCTACAGTTTCCAACCAGACACTGATGGCTGAAATTTTTCGCTGCAATAATTTTACTACCTACTGCTTTTACCGCATTTAGTTAGAATTCAGCATTGAATATAAAAAAATCAGGGACATTGTTTAAGTATTTTCGTCCCCGATTTTTGCAGCTTTGATTCAAAAATCCTTGTAGCTCAACCAATTACAAGACTACTTTAAGCAGATCTATTAAACGTCTAGATTCCGTACATCTAGCGCGTTTTCCTCGATAAATTTGCGCCGCGGCTCGACCTGGTCTCCCATTAAAACCGTAAAGAGATCTTCGGTCTCTATCGCGTCTTCAATCCTTACCTGTAAAAGAGTCCGCTTTTCAGGATCCATTGTTGTCTCCCAGAGCTGCTCGGGATTCATCTCTCCCAGTCCTTTGTATCTTTGTATAGTCAAATCTTTTTTGGCAAAGGACGTAATCCTGTCAAGCAGCTCATCCCTGCTGGCGACTTCCTCGCTTGTTCCGTTTGTGCCCAGTATGAAAGGCCCTGGATATTTTGATTCTAACTCACCGAAGAGCTCAATACTTTTCTGAAATTCGACATAGCTTGCAAGGTTCCAATCTAGGATTATTTTCAACCCGCTGGGAAGCTTGATTTCAATTTCGGACAAGCTATGCTCCAGATCTGGTATCAACTCGGTTTTGAAACCGGCTGATGCAATAATGCCCTCAACTTCTGCCATCAGGTCTTCGGTTTCGAAAACCTTTTTGAGCTTTACATTGTGCTTGGAAAGCACACCGTCTGGGCCTGAAAAAGCCTTAAGGACTGCGCTGACCAGGCCTGTTTCATTATTCAACCTGCGGGCTAGCCGGGTAAGATAATTTTGCAGTTCGATGGTTTTTTCCAAAGTGCCTGTAAGCTCGCGTCCTTCCAATGACTTGCCCTGCATTTTTATCTGGACGTCGCCTGTTCCCATCCGCATCAGATAGCGAAACATCGCTTTTTCGTCTTTAATATATTCTTCTTTCTTACCGCGTTTTACCTTATAGAGCGGTGGCTGAGCAATGAAAATGTGTCCGTTTTCGATCAGCTGCGGCATTTGCCGATAGAAAAATGTCAAAAGAAGGGTTCTGATGTGGCTGCCGTCAACGTCAGCATCTGTCATCAAACAGATCTTGTGATAGCGTAGTTTTGCAATATCGAAATCGTCTTTGCCGATACCGGTACCCAAGGCTGTAATCAAGGCCTTGATTTCTCCATGGCTCAGCATTTTATCGAACCGGGCTTTTTCTACGTTCAGAATCTTTCCCTTGAGCGGCAGAACGGCCTGGTTTCGGCGGTCTCTGCCCTGCTTTGCCGAACCGCCAGCCGAGTCTCCCTCTACTATGTAAAGCTCGGATTTTGCCGGATCCTTTTCCTGGCAATCTGCCAGTTTGCCAGGCAGCCCAGAACCCGACATTGCGCTTTTCCTTACGATTTCCCTGGCCTTTCTGGCGGCTTCCCGAGCGCGGGCAGCATCAACTGCCTTGCCAACAATCTTTTTGGCGATTGCAGGATGCTGTTCAAAATATTCCGCCAATTTTTCATTGAGAAAGCTTTCTACAGCACCTTTAACCGGAGAATTAAGCTTTCCCTTTGTCTGTCCTTCAAATTGCGGTTGAGGTATTTTTACGCTTACTACAGCAACTAATCCTTCTCGGACATCATCGCCCGTCAAGGTAACCTTGGCATTCTTGGTCATTCCTGAAGATTCGGCGTAATTGTTGATTGTCCGCGTCAATGCGCTGCGAAAGCCTGAAAGATGCGTTCCGCCATCTACGGTGTTGATGTTGTTAGCAAAGGTGAATATTTTTTCATCGTAGCCATCGTTATACTGCATTGAAACCTCGATCGAGAGGTCGTCGCCATTCTGTTCGAAATAGATTGGCTCATCATGTAGCGGGCTTTTATTTCTGTTCAGATGTTTTACAAACTCTGCGATTCCGCCTTTGTAATAAAATTCATGAGATTTTTCGGGCTCTTCGCGCTCATCACGTATCGAGATCTTGATACCTTTATTCAAAAAGGCCTTTTCTCTCAAGCGCTCAGATAATTTTTCAAAGCTGAAAACCGTTGTATCGAAGATTGTCGGATCAGGCTTGAAGGTGATTTTTGTCCCTCGGCGATTCGTCGTCCCGGTCTGTTTCAAGGGCGCATTCGGAATACCGCTTTGGAATTCCATCTCGTGCGTTTTACCGTCACGCCAGATTTCCAGTTTCAACCATTCGGAGAGAAAGTTTACGCATGAAACTCCGACGCCATGCAGCCCGCCTGAAACTTTATAGTCATTTGTATCGAATTTTGCGCCGGCATGCAGCTTTGTCATAACAACTTCGGCGGCTGAGCGGCCTTCCTGCTTATGGATGTCTGTTGGTATTCCCCGCCCATTATCAACAACCGTTATGGAGTTATCCATATGAATGGTTACCTCGATGGTGTCGCAGTAGCCTGCGAGGGCCTCGTCTACCGAATTATCAACCACTTCAAAAACCAAATGATGAAGCCCAAGTTCACCAGTAGAGCCAATGTACATCGCCGGCCGCTTTCTTACTGCTTCGCGACCTTCCAAAACTGTTATCGAATCCGCACTATATTCGGTCTTAGCTTTTGCCAATTTACTTATAACCTCTTTATTTACAGATATTTAGAAAATGACGCCTTCTGCTCGTCAAACTCTGAGCCGATAGGCCCAAGGTAAGAGTTACCCGAGGCTGAATCTACCGAATATTATACCATTTAAGCGGCCTGTTAGGTAGCCTTCACGGCTTTATTTTTCAAGGCTTTAGACATTGCTTAAAATGGCCAGAAAATGGGGACGAGAATCATCGAAATGATGAAAACTATTACTGTAAGGACACTCCCAATTTTAACGAAATCAAAGAAGCGATATCGGCCAGGAGTATAGACAAGGACACAGGCCGGCTCGAGCGGTGTTATGAATGAAAAAGAGGCAGCATAGGTTACACCGATAATAAATGTTCGCGGGTTCAAACCGAGCCCAATGGCTGCCTTTACTGCAACCGGCAATACAACCAGTGCGGCTGCCTGATTAGACATCGGCTGGGTCAAAAATACCGTCAGCAGAAAAAAGCCGCCCAAAACTGCCTCCGGCCCGTAGGCGGAAAAATACCTGATTATTAAATCAGCAAGATATTGGTCGGTTCCGGTCTTTTCCATAGCCGTACCAAAGCTGATCATGCAGGCAATCAATACAAGTAGCCTGAAATCTATCAGAGGGTAGATTTCTGTATAACGAATGGTTTTGGTGGCAAGCAGCAGTAAGACGCTGATAATGACTGCAATTGCCAGAGGCACCTCAAAACCAGTGATAAGCTTTGAAAGCGCCAGTGCGAGAAAAAGTCCAAAAGCTGTAATTGCCCAGCGTCTTTTTTCGATCCTGAAATTGCCGGCAGAAAGGTCTTCAAGAAGAAGCAGCTCGCCATCATTTACCAGAGACTCGACCACGTCCCGCCTGCCCTGCACTAAAAGCACATCGCCAAACCTCAACATTACGTTGCTGAGCTTGCTTATCAAAGTATCGCCGTGGCGATTAATGGCAAGAACAGTTAGCTCGAATCTTTGGCGAAATCGGAGGGACTTCAATGTTTGTCCAACGAGCTGGGAGTCTCTCATCACCATTACTTCGAAAAGCTCGACATTTTCGCCCTCCAGAACTACATCGTTAAGTTTGAAATCAGGTTTTATCTCAAGGCCAACGCTTTCCTTAACCCTCATTATGTCGCCGATGGTTCCCTCTACAATCAATGAGTCGCTTGCCTGAATAGTTTCGCTTGTAGATGGATTGATAAGCCTTCTTTCGCCTCGAATAAGACCCAGCACTGTGAGCTCCATATCGGTGGCAATATTAGCCTCTGCGAGGGTCTTGCCAGCCAGAGGCGAGTCCGGTAAAACAATCAGCTCTGAAATATACTCCCGCATCTGATACTGCTCTGTAAGCGATTCACCACCTCCCCGATTTGGCAAGAATCGCCTGCCTATCAGAAGCATATAAAGCGTCCCAGCAGCAAATGTAACTACTCCGACCGGAGTCAGTTCAAAAAGTGAAAGCGGCGGCTCGCCATAACGGACAATTGCGCCGCTGACAGCCAGATTAGTCGAGGTCCCGATCAAGGTGCAGCTTCCGCCGAGGATGGCGCCGAAAGCGAGCGGCATGAGCAGCTTTGATGGCGGGATCTTAGATTTTGCAGCTATGCCAAGCACTACAGGCAAAAGCATTGCTGTAGTCGTGGTATTTTTTAGTACGGCTGCTGATGCGGCTGCTACTGTCATTATCAGTGTTGTCAAAACAAATACATTCTCACCGGCAATTTTCGAAATTCTCCTTCCGATCAAATCAACTAACCCGGTACGTATCAATCCTCCAACCAATACAAAAAGTCCGCCAATCGTAATGATTACATCATTCCCGAAACCAGCAACTGCCTCCTGAACGCTTAGAACCTCTGTCAAAACCAAAGCGCAGACCAATAAAAGCCCGATGATGTCAACCGGAAGCTTTTCACTTGAAAATAGAATCAGGGCAACAAAAAGAAGTATGAGGGTAATTGCAATTGGCGACATCTCAAACCTTTTCTAATTGGGCAAATAATTTAGGCGAAAAAAAACAGTTATTCGGAAACAGTGAATAAATTACCATAAAATTGCGTAAATTTAATTTAAGGCTAATTAAATTCACATTGAATGAATGAAAAAATTGATTGAATGAAAAAATAGTTCTTTTCAAATTATAGGTATACTTCTGTTTAAAAAAAATTTGTTTAACCTTTTTGAGATTCGGGCAGCAGATTATAAAGGAGTTCCCTACGGCAGGCTTTTGTCAAAGCCCTTTAAAGTAATTTTTCTTGTCTAAGAAACTGTTTAAGGCTCTCTAAAAATTCTATTTTTTCATCATCAGCTAAATTGTCGTAAGTCTTGTTTAGTGAGGCATTTTTTAAATCATAATTTTGAAATAATGCTTGGTAATAAATTATTATTTACACAATTGCTTGGAACGGTACCGTCTGACAATTGGTTTATCCTGTCTGACAGGGGTTTTAGTAGATATTAAATAGTAGCTAAGTTTTTGGTTTCAAATCCACCTGCCTTTTTTAAAAAAATGACTACGAAACTACGCACTGGTTTTGCCGCAATTCTTTTTACACTGATTTTTGCCTATTCTGCCGCCAGCGGACAGGACTCTTTAGCAAAAATTATTTCAGAAACCGACGCCTATGCCCAGAGGACAATGAAAGAATTTGGCGGTCCTGGAATGGCTATCGCAATCGTCAAAGATGACAAAGTAATTTTTGCCAAAGGCTATGGCGTGCGCGAATTGGGCAAAGATGCGCCAGTAGATCCTGATACTGTCTTTGCAATCGCTTCGAATTCTAAGGCCTTTACTGTTGCGGCTCTGGCAATCCTTGTTGACGAAAAAAAATTGAGCTGGGATGACAAAGTTTCCAAGTATCTGCCTGAGTTTAAAATGTATGACCCTTGGGTTACGAATGAACTGACCATCCGGGATCTGGTTACACATCGTGTTGGGTTGGATACTTTCAGCGGCGATCTCCTATGGTATGAAACCACCTACTCACCGGATGAAATCCTCTCAAGGGTAAGATTTCTTAAGCCGGTATCCAGTTTTCGATCGCAGTTTGGTTACCAAAACTTGATGTTCATTGCTGCGGGCCGGGTTGTCGAGCGGGTATCTGGTAAAAGCTGGTGCGACTTTATCACCGAAAAGATACTCTCGCCACTGGAAATGAAGCGAACAGTCTGCTCTGTCAAAAACCTTCCTGACAACTCAGCCTCACCACACAATGAATCAGGTGGTGGCAAGCTCAGGGTTTTACCTCATGGTAATGTTGATGGCGCTTATTCCGCAGCTGCTCTGAATTCATCGGTAAATGATCTTTCCAAATGGATTCGGCTTCAGCTTGGCAGGGGAACTTTTGAGGGCAAGCAAATTTTCAGTTCGACCCAAAGCTGGCAGATGCATCAGCCTTACCTTTCTCAGCAAATATCGGAGACTGCTTGGAAAAACAATCCCACAAGGCATTTTTCGGGCGTTGCAATGGGATGGTTTGTTTACGATTACCAAGGTAAAAAAATCATTAATCATGGCGGGGCGCTTGATGGAATGCTTTCGATGACGGTGCTTATACCTGAGCTCAATGCCGGTCTCATCGTACTGACTAATAGCGAGTCGCCCGCTTATGCAGTGATGGCAAATAAAATCCGCGACTTACTAACCGCCGCTCCAGATCGCGATTACATCAGTGAAGCAAAATCTCAACTGGAATCCAGAAAAAAATCTGAAGCTGAACGCCTGGCTAAAGATGATGCCTTAAGGCAAAAAGGCACCACGCCAACACTCAGCCTTTCAGCCTACACTGGCACTTTTCGTGACCAAATGTATGGCGATATAAAGATTTCTCTTGAGGATAACAGGCTGGTTATGCGGTTTCTTCCGGCACCGAACTTCGTTGCTGACCTGGAGCATTGGCATTACGATACTTTCGTAATCAAATGGCGCCCAAGCGTTTCCTACAATTTTCCGAGAGGTTTTGTTACTTTCTCGATAAATCGTCAAGGTGTTGCTGATGCTATAACAATAGATCAGCCAAATAATGATTTTTGGTTTTATGAACTATCCCCAAAAAGGGTTGGAAACTGAATATTGGGTGATTAAGCCGAATTGACTAAAGCGGCAGATTTACGGCATAGTTTAGTATTTCGGTATACGAAAAATTTCACTGTAACATAAACCTATTGTTTTTGATTTGAAGAGGTAACCAATGTCTGAAGAAAACATTCAAAATGAACCTACGGAAAGCAATACTCACCAGGCCGAAGAAGATATCCATTATCAGGCCGTCGAAAAAGATGGCGTAGTTACGGCCATCTGGGAAATGCAGGGGCTAAGGCATCTCAGAACAATAGACCCGCGTTCGTCAGAGGGAAAACAGATACTCGCTCTATTCGAAACTGCGGGCTAGTTTAAGAAAACCTGGTATTTTTTGTTCTAGCTTGCTTTGCCAACGCCAAAATGTGGTGTAAGCGTCAGCAGCTCATCCGATGGCTCAAAGGAGTTTGCATCAGTTAAACAGGCTGCGGCAACTCCCAGCCCTGCAGAGGTAAGATAAATTCTCTCTGCAGTTGCAAGATCTTCGATCGAAGCATTTTTCTCAATCGCACCTGTTCGCTCCATCAAAAATTCACGAGTAGTCCCGGCCAGGCAGCCCGATTCTAATGGTGGTGTATAAAGCTTGCCCTCGTACTTCCAAAATATGTTAGCCAAACAGCCCGATACAACCTCGCCTTCTTCATTAAGTCTGATTGCCTCGTCAAAGCCCTCATTCTCAGCCTTATTGAAAGCTGCAATCGGCCCGGTATAATCCAGCAACTTGAAACAACTCAAACCGTCATTTCGGCTGATTTTTTCATGTGAGATGGTGAGCCTCAAAGGAAAA
>DATLZX010000233.1:0-3780 GCA_035573795.1 Pyrinomonadaceae bacterium
AGAGCATTTGGCAAGGGCCGAAACCGCGAAAACAAAACGTAAGAATACCCAAAAGTAAGGCGCAATTCAATGCCAAAACTTCAGATACGCATTTTAAGACGTATCGGGAAAGCTCCAGGTTGCCTTTTGCTGTTTTATAAAAAAGGGACTTGTTTATGCACAAAGCATGATAATAAATCCAGTCTCTGGATAATAAAGCCAGTCTCCGGGCGAAAATCCGAGTAGCTGAAAGATTTAACAGGATTGAGCTACCGGATTTAAGCAGGGTAAGACAACAGGGTTTAAGCAGAGCCGATCAGAGCAAAGGCTGCATGAAGTTCAGTCAGCCGATTATTGGGCAGACAGACGGAATCTTTATGTGCGTCATTCAACCGTGCCTGGTTTTTGCCGCAAAAGAGAGGGCCGGAGGCAGAAAATCGCATCATGCCTTGCCGGCAAGTCTTTCTGTGGTGTTTTCAAGCCTTAAACCGCTATCTGTGGCAATAATCTCTATATGGTCGCCCGGGCGGATATCTCCGCGTATCAGGGCTTCGGATAGCTCGTCTTCGATATAACGTTGAAGTGCTCGTTTGAGCGGACGTGCTCCGAAATGCCTCTCTTCCATTGTTTTTTCAAGAAGCCACTCGCGGGCGCTCATTGAAAGAGAAAGAGAAATGCCGTGCTCAGAGACCATTTTGCTCAATGACTTGAATTGCAGCTCGATGATTTCCAAAAGGTCAGCTTGAGAGAGTTCATCGAAAATAATTATTTCATCGAGGCGATTGATGAATTCAGGAGCGAAGGTTTGCTTTACGTGATTCATTACCTGTTGCTCGAGTTTCTCACGAGTGGCAGAGTGGTCGGCCTGAAATCCGAGAGCGCCCCGTTTCTGTACGGTGCGGGCACCGATGTTGGATGTCATAATGAAGATCGCATTTCTGCAATCAATGCGGACGCCCTGAGCGTCTGTAATATGCCCATCCTCGAAAACCTGAAGAAGCAGGTTGAATATATCAGGATGCGCTTTTTCTATCTCATCGAACAGAACGACAGAATAAGGAAAACGGCGTAGTTTTTCCGTAAGCTGGCCGCCTTCATCATAGCCGATGTATCCCGGAGGCGAGCCGATAAATTTGGCAATAGAATGCTTTTCCATGAATTCGCTCATATCGAAGCGGATCATGGAGCGTTCGGAGCCGAAAAGATATTCGGCAAGCGTTTTGGCGACTTCGGTTTTGCCAACGCCTGTCGGGCCGAGGAAAAGAAAAGAGCCCACCGGGCGAAGCGGATTTTTCAGCCCTGCACGCGAGCGGCGGATAGCACGGGCAAGAGCGGAAATCGCCGGCCGCTGAGCGATTATGCGTTTGTGCATTTCCTGCTCGATTTCAAGAAGTTTACGGGCTTCTTCCTGTTTGATGGAAGAGACCGGAATACCGGTCCATTTTGCAATGACCTCGTCAATGTCATCGGCAGTAACTTCTACGGTATAAAGAGAATCGTCAATGGAGCTGAGTTCGAGTGCGGCAAGCTGTTCATCGCTTGCGGTTACCCTTTTCCAATTTTCCACCGTTTCCTTCCAGGACGGCTCGCCTGAGGATTCAAACTGAAAACGCAGTTTTGCACGTGCTCCGGCTTCGTCGAGGACATCAATGGCCTTATCAGGGAGAAAACGGTCTGTAATGTAACGGTTGGACTTATGGACGGCTGCCCGGATAGCCGCTTTTGTATAACGGACCCTGTGAAAAGCCTCGTAACGCTCGATGATACCCTGAAGGATATGGATGGTTTCCTGCTCGGTTGGCGGCTCGACCTTGATAGCCTGGAATCTTCGCTCCAGTGCGCGGTCTTTTTCAATCGTACGGCGGTATTCAGAGGGAGTGGTTGCGCCAATGCATTGTATCTCGCCGCGTGAGAGCGCAGGTTTGAGGATATTTGCCGCATCGAGAGTGCCCTCGGCAGAGCCGGCGCCGACCAGGGTATGAATTTCATCAATGAAAACAATGGAATCGGGTGATTCGGCCAGCTCGGACATTATTTTCTTCAATCTTTCTTCGAATTGGCCGCGGTATTTTGTCCCGGCAACTACCAATGAGAGGTCAAGCGAGAGGATGCGTTTCTTTTCAAGAAAGGAAGGTACGCGTTTTTCAATAATACGCTGTGCCAGTCCCTCGATAATCGCGGTCTTTCCAACCCCGGCCTCTCCGATAAGGACAGGATTGTTCTTAGTACGGCGGCAAAGAATTTCAATAAGCCGCTCGAGCTCGGCCTCCCGGCCGATCAATGGATCGAGCTTTCCGGAAAGTGCCGAAGCAGTCAGGTCATGGGTAAATTCGCTGAGGCTCGGCGTGCGCTGCTCGACGGCCTGCGAGGCCTTCAATGCGGCATTAAGCGGCGAGCTGCCAAGAATTTCCAGGCGGACATCATCCGGACGAAGACCATACTTTATGAGGATTTCTGCAGCGATACTGGATTCCTCACGAAGCAGGCCAAGCAATATGTGCTCGGGCGAAATTTGCCTGCTTTTCAGGCTGCGGCTTTCTTCGCTGGCGTAAAAAAGGGCTTTTTTGGATTCTGCGGATAAATGGAGTTCGGCAGATTGCGGGATTCGGTCACGAACGACTATCCGGTCTTCTATCTCGCGGCGGATGTTTTCTACAGTAAATCGGTTGCTGAAGGGGAAAAAGCGATTGCCTATTGATTTGTCTTCTCGCAGAAGTCCCAGCAGGATATGCTCGGGTGCAATTAGCGGAGATCCATACTGCAGGGCCTCGTAACGGGCAAAGAAGATGACCCTTCTTGAGCGTTCTGAATAGCGTTCGAACAGCATAAATTCAATCGAATAATGGCCAATTAGTTACAAAGCTGCCCAAAGCCAGACAGGCCAAAAATCAGCAGCTTGTGGCCGGCCGAATGGTTTTAGTCCAAAAAAAGAAACGAGCTAGGCTCAATAAAGTTTCAAACATTGCCAAAATCCAGAAAATTCTTTTATTTTCATTGATTTAATGAAATGGAAATGATTGATAAGCCTATTGTCAAATTTTAAAAGCCGATAAGAATTTTTGTATAAAAATGTTTAATTTTATATAACGCTATTTGGCATCAAAAAAATAAAACTGTCTGACCTTAATTGTCAGACCTTAATTGGTATAAATCGAATCAATATTAGCTTTTGTTTTACTCGAGCCGCTTTTAGCAGAGTTGATCTCATCGGAATTAGTGGAACGTGCCACAATGCGGCGGCCGATATCCGTAGGGGAGGAAAACCGCACTCTGGCAGAAAGGACTCGGGAAACCCGCTTGGGCAAAAACCTCGGTGCGAGACCGGCAATTGATTCTATAAGTTCGACGATGTCGCCGCCACCGGTCCAGTGTTCGCGTACAACATTAGGATCGGATTTATGGATCAATCTGATCAGGGTCAAGGCTATCAGGTAAAGGTCGTCAACCTGGCCGATAAAAGGAAAAAAATCAGGAATAAAATCAAGCGGCGAGATGGCATATAAAACAGCTGCTGCAAAGAGAGCTTTTTCAGCCGCAGGAACTCTGGAGTCCCGAATCAGCCTGCCAAGCAGCAAAATCAGATTCGGCAAAAACAAAAGAAGGTTTTTAAGCCGCCGGCGAATCTGTAATTTGTTTTCTGCCATAGTTTTATATAAAAATCTTTCTGTATTTTATAGTGTCGGCAATTATATTTGATGCCGGATTAAGGATTTTCTATGCAGTCAAATCCATTTCGATGTAAAAAGCTCAGGGCCGTCAGATCAAAAAAAGGAAAATGCGAAATACGGGCATTTCCGGAAA
>DATLZX010000234.1:0-4769 GCA_035573795.1 Pyrinomonadaceae bacterium
GTGTTTGGGTCCATGATCAAGGCTCCGATTTTGACCTCAATCAGATCATCCTCAGTGTTCATCTTAGTTATATTTCAACCTCACCATACAGAGAGTTGCTTTTAGCTTCAATGATACGGACATTTACGATTTTTCCAAGCAAAGAAAAATCACCCTTGAAATTTACCACACGATGGCAGGTAGTATGTCCGCTTAGATCATTTTCTGAGCGGGCGGATACTTTTTCAACCAATACAGGCAAAGCTTGCCCGACCAGGCGGTTCAAACTATCGGACTGCAGCCTTTTCTGCTCTGCCTCCAACCGAAGGAACCGTTCAGTTTTTACTTCTGCAGATACATCGTCTTTCATACTGTAGGCAGGCGTTCCGAAACGCGGAGAATATTTAAAAATATAGGCAGAATCAAATCCTGCGTAGTTGAACAATTCAATTGTCTGCTGAAAATCTTCTTCTGTTTCGCCTGGGAATCCAACAATTATGTCAGTTGTCAAAGATATATTTCTTTTGGAGTTTCTAATTCTGTCAACCCTTTTTTTATACCGCTCTGTTGTATGTAGGCGACGCATCAATCGGAGAATCCTGTTGCTCCCGCTCTGAACCGGCAAATGCACCCAATTGCAAAGGTTTTCGTTTTCTTCAATTGCGTCAATTATTTCATCTTCAAAGTCTCTTGGAAAAGACGTACTGAATTTAATCCTTTCGATTCCTGTTGCGGCAACAGCCCTGAGAAGCCGAGTAAAAGGCCTTTTACCTGCAAAACCTTCAAGCCCGGCCCCAGTCTCCGGCTTATAGGAATTTACATTTTGCCCGATTAGATGTATCTCTTTTACGCCCAAACGCTTGTATTCAAGCACTTGTCTGATGATCTCATAGGCCGGAATGCTTACCTCGCGCCCTCTTGCAAAAGGAACTATGCAGTATGTGCAAAATTTATTGCAGCCCTCGATAATCGGTACAAAGGCAACATACCTTGAGTGCCTGCTCTCATCAGCAACGCTCCAGTCATAATTTAGTTCCCTTTCACCAAGATCTGTAAAATGTCTTTCTCCGCGTTCGACCCTTTCCAGTGCGGCATCAACCCGTCCTACAGCCCTTGTGCCGATGACAAAATCAATGTTTGGAGAGCGGCTGAAAAGCGTTTCACCCTCTAACTGTGCTACGCACCCCATCACTCCGATTACCGGAGACTTGCCGGCTTTGCCGCGTAGTCTTCCGACTTCTGTATAAAGCTTTTGCTCGGCTTTTTCCCTTACTGAGCAGGTATTTATCAGGACAACGTCTGCATCTTCCCGTTTATCAACGATTTGCCAACCTTTCGAGCTTAGCAGTGTAGAAACCCGCTCCGAATCGGAGACGTTCATTTGGCATCCAAAAGTTTCCAGAAAAACAGTTTTCATATATCTTGTTAATATGCCTAAATTAAACTTCCGCAAGCGGGATTTTGTTCATCTTCATGTTCATACTGATTATAGCCTGTTGCAGGGCTGCATCCAACTTGAACATTTAGTTCAAAAGCTAGTTGATTTCAAGATGCAGGCTGCAGCCATTACTGATTTTGCAAACCTTTACGGCGCGGTTTCATTCCATAAACAGATGCGAAAAGCCGGCCTTTTTCCGATAATTGGATATGAAGCCTGTATCTCCAACAAAGGATTAGATAATAAACTAAATCTCGGCAGAACCGGAAGAACGCACAGCAACATAGTTTTGCTTGCTGCTGATAATACTGGTTATCGAAACCTCGTTAAAATTGCCTCGCGCGCTTTTAGTTTTGATCCGGATAATCACACCATACCGCTTGAAGCTGTTGCAGAATTTTCTAAGGGATTGATTGCCTTATCCGGGGGCTACTCTTCGCCAGTAAATACTGCACTTGCAGCGGGTAACGATTCTGTAGCTGAAAATTGGGCAGCAACTTTGAGTGACATTTTCGGCAAGGAAAGATTTTTTCTGGAAATCGAGGACCATTCACTAAGTGACGACCAGCAACGGATAAAAAAACTTCTTCAAATTGCTGAAAAACTCACTATTTCTCCGGTTGCTGCAAATGAGGCATTTTACCTTACCCAAGAAGATGCCAGAGCTCACGAAGTGCTACTCTGCATTGGCGAAGGCAGAACGCTTCGCGAGGGACATTACACCTTGCCTTCAAACACGTTTTACCTAAGGTCTGCGGATGAAATGTGGGATCTATTCGGAAAAGATATTCCGGAAGCACTGCAAAATACTGTCAAAATCGCCGAGATGATTGATTTCGATCTCGAGAGCGAGCGAAGCAACCACCTACCGCACTTTCCCATACCAGAATACTTCCATTCCGACTCTTTGGATGATTATTTTGAGGAAAAGGTCAAAGAGGGTTTTGAACAAAGGGTCAAAACTGTCTTGGAACCTATGAATGAAAGCGGCCTGCTCCATCATCCAATCGAGGTTTACAGAGAAAGGCTCGAGCGAGAGATCGAGGTAATAAAACGAATGCGGTATCCGGGCTATTTTCTCATTGTCTGGGACTTCATCCGATTCGCTCTTGAAAACAAGATCCCTGTTGGTATTGGCAGAGGGTCAGCCGCCGGCTCGTTGGTGGCGTGGTCGCTCGGCATAACCGGCGTTGACCCAATTCAATATGACCTGTTATTTGAGAGGTTTCTAAATCCGGAACGCGTCAGCATGCCGGATATTGATATTGACTTCTGCATCAGGGGCCGGTCGAAAGTAATAGAACATGTAACACAAACCTACGGGCGCGATTCGGTTTGCCAGATCATAACCTTCGGAACTATGGCTTCGAAGGCAGCGATTAAGGATGTTGGACGCGCGCTTAATATGCCGCTTGCCGAGGTTGACCGTATTGCCAGACTGATTCCCCCACCATTTCGGGGCAGGATCACTGATATTAAAAAAGCTCTAAAGGATGTACCGGAGTTGCAGAAAGCGGTTGATACTGACCCGAAAGTAGCTGATTTGATTGATCTTGCGCTCAGGCTCGAGGGCTGCTCCCGTCATACATCGGTTCATGCAGCGGGTGTAGTCATCTCGCCGGAGCCGCTTGAAAATATCGCCCCTACAGCAATCTCGAATAAAAACGAGCTCACCAGCCAATGGCCTATGGGAGACCTTGAGTATGTAGGGATGCTGAAAATGGATTTTCTCGGCCTTACTACTCTGACAATTATTGACGATTGCCTTAAATCCATACGGGAGAAAAAAGGAATTGAGCTGGATTGGGCTAAAATTCCGCTGGATGATCCCGCCACGATGCAGCTTTTCAAAGAAGGCAAAACCGACGCTATTTTCCAATTCGAGTCTTCCGGAATGCAGGCGATTTGTCGCAAGCTAAAACCGGAATTTTTTGAGGATTTGGCTGCACTCAACGCACTATATCGTCCGGGGCCGCTCGATGGCGGCATGATCGAGGAATTCATTGCCCGCCGACACGGAAATAAACAAGTTGATTATCTTGTCCCTGAAATGGAGGAGTTTTTGAAAAACACCTATGGCGTTATCGTCTATCAGGAACAAATAATGCAGTTGGCGCAAAAGCTGGCGGGCTACAGCCTTGGAGAAGCCGACCTTATGCGGCGAGCTATGGGTAAAAAGAACGTTGCCGAAATGGCCAAACATAAGGAAACTTTCGTTAATCGTGCCGTTGAGCGCGGTATTGATAAGCAAAAAGCCGAGGAAATCTTCGACCTGATGGCCCATTTCGCAGATTATGGTTTTAACCGTAGCCACAGTGTTGCCTATGCCTATCTTGCCTATCAGACTGCTTATCTTAAGGCCCATTTTCCTACTTACTTTTTTGCTGCCGTACTCAGCCACGAAGCGGATAATAGTGCGAAAATCTACAAATATTCAAACGAGCTTCGTTCGATGAACCTGATTCTTCTTCCACCCGATGTAAACGAGAGCGACGAAGGATTTACACCTGCTGATGATTCTATACGTTTCGGTTTGAGTGCAATTAAGGGAATCGGAACCACGACTGTCAGGGCTATCATTGAAGCTCGCCGAAATGGCGGAAGTTTCTCATCAATAGCAGATCTGGTTACGCGGGTCGAGCCAGGTGTTTTGAACCGAAGGGCTCTTGAAAGCCTTATTTGCGCCGGGGCTCTGGATTCGATGATGCCTGAAAACTCTACTAAAAACGCTTGGCGGGCAAGGCTTTTTGCAGCCACTGATAAGGCACTTGCACTTGGGCAGAAATCCTGGCGCGACCGTGAGATTGGACAATCCGGCCTATTTTCCACGGCTCAGGCCAACAGCAGCATTAGCTTAGACTTGCCCGACGTAAAAGACTGGACTGCCGCAGAACTTGCCAGGTTTGAAAAATCCGCCCTTGGTTTTTATTTAACATCGCACCCGCTCGACAGATACTTTGAGGAAATTCAAGGCATGGGGATAAAACAGGTTGGCGAACTAGAGGAAATACAACCCGGCGACAGATTGAAAATGGCCGGCCTGGTATCTTCATTCAATACTCGCTACAGCAAAAGCGGAAAAAGGTTTGCTACCTTTCGCATTGAAGACAAATCCGGCGGAGTAAAGTGCCTGCTTATAGGCGATAGCTTTTCTAAATTTTCAGCCCTGGTTGATGATGATGCACTGATCGTGGTTGAAGGTAAGGTTGAAATGAGGGAAGGCGATGAAATCACTCTTTTCGTGGATGATGTTAAAAACCTTATGGAATCGAAACTCCGCACGGCTAAATTTCTCGACTTGTATTTGCCTGACGATAGATTGGATGACGAGCTGATTGATCAAATTTACTCA
>DATLZX010000235.1:0-12776 GCA_035573795.1 Pyrinomonadaceae bacterium
CTGTTAGTCCTACTCTCGCGCATCAACGGTGATGCGCCCGACGACCGTTGTCGGTGTGCTTGCGGCTTAAGAGGGCAGGTTGGTTTTTTGGATTTGGTAAGCAGAACTCGATTGCTCTCGAGCGGCAGATTTTATCGGCAAACGGCCCCCGGTCACCGTTCCTACCGTTTCCTATCTTCAGTTTTTGCCTCTGCTACTGTTTATTCGCTGTAAAGGAATTTTACAGTCAATGGAGACACTTTTGAAATGAAAATCTATATTGGAAATCTATCTTTTTCCACAAACACAGGTGAATTAGAGGAACTTTTTTCTGGTTACGGCACAGTTGAATCGGCAACGATCGTCGAAGATCGTGATACAGGCCGTTCGCGCGGTTTTGGATTTGTCGAGATGCCGTCAAATGAAGAGGCACAGCGTGCCATTGGCGCTCTTGACGGATCAGAGTTCGGCGGGCGTCAGATCAAGGTAAACGAAGCACGTCCCCGTGAGGACCGCGGCTTTCAAAACAACCATCGCGGAGGACGCGGCGGAGGCAATCGGCGAGATTTCGGCGGAAGCAGAAACCGCTGGTAAGCTTAGGCCAGTTTCCTTGTGATCAGTTTTATCTGCAAAATGTGAACCGCCATTACATGCTGACAATAAATCAGCAGTTAAAAGTAATTTGCGTAAACAGCTTTGCGGCACAAAAAACTGGATGCACTTGAATCAGAAAATACAATTCTCAAAATATATAAAAGTGCCGGAGTCTGAAAAGAGCAGTATCGCTTCAGAATCCGGCATTTTTTTGAAAAAAATTGCAACGTGAATTCTTACTCACGCTACATTTTTTACTCTCAGGGGCTGGCTTTGCCGAAACGGTTAGGAAGCAAGGGGCTGAACAGTACCAAACGCATCTGAGATATGGATCGGCTCTTCCCTGTATTGCAATTTATACAGCCGCCAATACAATCCGCCGAGATTAAGTAGCTCCTGATGCGTCCCTGATTCTTTCAATTCGCCATGATGCATGACGAATATCCTGTCGCAACGTTGTATGGTCGAGAGTCGGTGTGCGACTACGATCGAGGTCCTTCCCTCCATTACTCTTGCCACTGCTTTTTGAATCATTTGCTCAGTGTGAGTATCAATTGAGCTGGTCGCTTCATCCAGAATCAGTATGCGCGGATCGAAAGCCAGAGCGCGTGCAAATGATATCAACTGCTTTTGCCCGACAGAAAGTCCGCCGCCTCTTTCTTTCACTTCCGCATCATAATTGCCCGGCAGCTGTTCTATGAAATCTGCTGCGCACGTTTCGCGTGCAGCCCACTCGATTTTTTCTCTTGAAATATTTTTATTTCCCAAACTGATGTTTTCATGAATAGTTCCGCTGAACAAAAACACATCCTGAAGGACTACAGCGAAATACTGCCTGAGTTCTGTAAGGTCCCACTGACGGATATCAATACCGTCAACAAGTATTTCACCGCGTTGAATATCATAAAAACGCATCAGAAGATTTGTAATGGTCGTCTTGCCTGAGCCGGTGTGGCCGACAAGTGCTATGCTTTCACCTGCCCTGATACGGAAAGAGACATCTTTCAAGACCCAATCTTCGCCTTTATAGGCAAACCAAACATTTCGGAACTCAATCTCGCCGCGTCTTTTTTCAGCAACTCTTGGATTCTCTGGCGAGGTAATAGCCACGGGTAGATCGAGCAATACAAAAATCCTGTGCGAAGCAACAATCGCAGCCTGCAAAACATTGAATTTGTCAGAGAGATCACGGATCGGCTGGAAAAGCTGCAGCGAGTATTGAATGAATGAAGCCAGAATTCCTATGGTAAGCGCTCCTCCGGAAGCTGAAATGCCCGTCAGAGCCTCAAAGCCGAAAGCGAAAATAATCACCGCTATGCCGAAAGCTCCGATGAAGTCCACCAAAGGATAAAAGACCGCATAATAAAAAATGGTTTCGATGTTTGCCTCGCGATATTCAGTATTGATAGCTCGAAACTTAGATTTCGCTCTTTGCTCGGCATTCATCAATTGAACAATGCTGGCGCCTGATAGATATTCCTGCAAAAAAGCATTCAGCTTGGCATTACGCGTCCTCACCAGATCGAAGCCGCGCCTTGCATGTTTGCGAAACCAGTTAGTCGCAATAAAAAGCAAAGGGACAGTAATCAAGGAAATCAGCGCCAGCTTCCAGTCCAGCCATAGCATCATCGCGATTATAGCAACGATGATTACAAGGTCGCCCAAAACATCTATTACTCCTGAAGTAAAAAGCTCATTTAGTGAATCAACATCCGAGGTAAGCCGTGTCATCACCCTACCTACGGGATTTCGGTCGAAATAGGCTATTTCCTGCTGCTGCAGTTTAGTGTAAATCTGCGTCCTGAGGTCATACATCACACGCTGCCCGACAACGTTCAGCAGGATTTCCTGAAAATATGAAAACAGAAACCTCAAAAGAAAAACGCCGAAAAATGCAAAGGCGAACAGCCAGATACCATCTGTTTTTTTCGGTGTTATAAAATCATCAACCGCAATCTTGGTAAAAAAAGGTTGCGTGCTGACCAAAATGTTTGTAAGCAGTGTAAATATCAGAGCAAGGGCAGCATACTTCCAATATGGCTTTAGGTAACCAAATAACCTCCGAGCCATCTTGAAGTCGTAGGTTTTTCCTATTGGGGCTTCTTCATGGATGGAATCTGTTTGCGACATGACTATAAGATTCGATTCTACGCCTTCACTAGCCAGTCCGCAATCGCCGGCATCGGCCATGAATCTGTTTACTAACGTCCTTTGTTCAGCTCTTGTTCCGGAAAATAATTTAAGTCAGATTTCGTATTGCGTGAAATTCTCTGTTTGGCTTATCCTTAAAACGCAATGAAAGCAAACGTAAATTTTCATCCGGCTAAACTTGCCTAAAACCTGTTTTACACAAGGCAGAGTCTCAAATGAAAATTGTTAGTAAAATTAAGGGTCTGAAAGACTTGCAATTGTAATTAGATTCTTCGGACTTTCATCAAAAATCAAGAAATACCGATGCACAGAATCCTTGACTTCGAAGAAAAGCACCGCTGGCAGCGTCTTGAGGATTTGATCGAGAAATCTAAAACAAGGCTGAGAAGTACGCTTTCTACAGAAGAACTGCGTGAACTTGGAGAACTGTATCGCCGCACCAGTTCTGACCTGGCCATAGCACGTGTAGAATCGCGCGATCCGGAACTTATCTCGTATCTTAATAACCTGCTGATTCGGGCCCACTCGAGGATCTATCAGGCTGATTCACGTGCTTTTTCAATAATAAAAAAATTCTATCTCGAAGACTTTCCGAGGGATTTTTGCTCCAACATCAATTATATGAAATTGGCCGGAGCAGTTTTTGTTTCTTTCATTATCCTGGGATTTTTCCTCGCCTACAGAGACGTAGAGTTTACCGAGTTTGTTTATTTGAGAGGGATAAAACAAGCTATTCTCAGTAATGATTACTGGTGGAAGGACCTCAACAGTGCAAACCAAATCGGGGCAAGTTTTATTATGACAAACAATATCCTTGTTTCGATTAGGGCTTTCGCCATGGGAGCTTTTTTCGGTATTGGATCACTTGTTGACCTCGCGCTTTTCGGGGCGCACGTCGGGGCCGTTTTTGGAGCTGCGATGAATTTGAACCCTCCGTTTGCCACACAACTCGGAGAGTTTGTCATTGGCCACGGAGTAGTTGAATTGACAACAGTCGTATTCTGCGGCGGTGCCGGCCTTATGCTTGGATATTCATTAATTGATCCGGGAGAGCTAAGCCGTCTCGAAGCATTAAAGAAAAAGGGAGTTGAGGCTGCCAGAATAGTTTTCGGCTCTGCCACTTTCCTGGTATTTGCCGGGATAATCGAGGGATTTATCTCGCCTTCTGACTTGCCGCCGGTCATAAAATACTCGATTGGAATCACGTCCGGCATTGCATTATTTTCCTATTTGCTTTACTTCGGAAAAAAAGAAAGTAAAGAGAATAAATCAATATCCGTCTGATCTGACAGCTTGGTGACCATAACATCAGACAAGCCGGAGCTTTCAAAACATTGAGCTACACAAAAAAAGATGCCCGCATTTTATAGCAGGCACCTTTTTTCATTTTAGAAAAGGCTTTTTCTACCTAATCGTTTGACTTTAATTAAAACCTATAATTTATACCGAACCTTACCAGATGGTCTTTCAGATAAATCGAGTGAGTGAAGGTATTCTGAGGCCAACTGGTTGTAGGCGGAGCCGTTGTCAGGTTATTGCTTGTGATCGTTGCACGGCGAAAATCAACAAAGAGATACTCGCCTTTTACCGACCAGCGATCTGCGAATTTATACTCCACACCACCTCCGGCCGTCCAGCCGGCTCGAGTTTCCTTGATTCTTCCGCTTTCAGAGGCGTTGGCAAAGTTGTCGCTGAAAGAAGCATTGTAATCAAGATTTGTAACCGCAAGTCCGCCGGTTCCATACAGCAGAGTATTGCCGAAGGCAACACCGGCACGCGGCCTGGCTGTATAGATCCAGCTCGTTTTCACCGACTGAGTGACGGTAAATGAGGAAGGCGAGCAGCAGGGATAGGTCGTTGTCCTGCTTGTTGTCTCGCTGCCGGTCATTCCTCCGAAATCGGTTTCAGCACCGATAACGAATTTGCCGGTTTGGTAATTGTAGCCCAAAGTTGCGCCGGCATTTACTCCGTTTGGAGACAACCTCTGAGTGCCGGTGTTATTTATGGCCGGCACACTCGAAGATGCAAAATACCCACTGCTTGCGAAAATTGTCGAGGTATCTGCAGATGCCATGCTAAAGTTTCCTCCAATGTAGCCACCGCCATAAACCCCGGTCCATGAACGGGTTGTCGTAACTGCTTGCGGTGCTGAATCATTCTCATTGCTTATATCGGATTTAGTTGATGATGGGTCGCTCGACTGAGCCAGCGTTGCAAAAACCGCTGTAAAAATCACTAGAATTGCAGGCGTCAAATTCCTTGAAATTCGACTCAAAGTTGAATTAACAACCATATACTTAAATATTTCTCCCTTTTGTGAATTACGAATTTGGCTTTTTGTGCCACATATTTTGTAGCCTGAAATGCCCTAATGGTTTGCTAGGCCGAAAAACCTTTAGCCAAAGTACCTGCTAATTTGCAGGGAATCACTATCAAGGCATTTAGCCAATTACTATAGACGCGTAAAAAACGTCTTATTTGCTAACATTTTTTTGTTTTGTGGCAGGCGTTTTATTTCGAACGTTTGAAAATAAAGGTTCAAATGCCAAAAAAGCAGATAAGCCCGTTAGCCTGACACCAGATTGGAGCATTTTTTCAATGCCTAAAAAATAGTCCGTAGCAGACAATCAGTGCGAGTTTTATTGAGGCGATGGGGATTGAGCACACTTTCAGAGTGCGCCGCGCCTTTTTATATCGAGGTAAGCATCAACCAATTTTGCTGCGAGCGAAGCTGTAGTTACGTCTAGAACATGCCCGCCGAGAATCTCTATTTTTGACAACGCTAATTGACGCTTGGCAAGCAATTCTTCTGCAGTTGACTGAAGGAATAAATCAGGGATAGTCTTTGGTATCTCTGATACTACAGCCCTAAGGTCACGGTCGGCAATGGCGACAATCAACGGCAGATGCCGCGGCCTAATCAATTTCAGTGATGTAATAAGTTCTTTGGAGCTGACATCATCTACAATGTCCGTGATGATAATTATCAATGATCTTTTTTTTACATTTGTGGATGCAAAACGCAGCATCCGGAGATAGGACGGCTCCACCAGCTCCGGCTCGAGCTCTGCCATTGATTTGATAATTGCCTCCAAATGACGGTTTCCGCGGCCAGGGGGTATGAAATTCAAAATGTAACGACAAAACACCAGAAAGCCAACATTGTCGCCTGCCGCGCTGGCTGCAGAGGCAAGCGCCAAAGAACAGTGAAGTGCCGTTTCGAATTTAGTCTCACCATTTATGGTTTGTGTCATCAGCCGGCCGGCATCCAGTGCGATGATTATTGATTGGTCTTTTTCGATTTGAAATTGCCTGGTAGTAAGCTTTGAGCGTTTGGCAGTTGCGGTCCAGGATATATGCCGAAAATCATCGCCAGTGATGTAATCCCTTAAAGACTCGAATTCCCTGCCCTCGCCCCTTAAACGCATTTTGGGTTTTGTTGTCAAAAATATCCGGTTGCCTATTGCTGAATATTGCAGCTCCCTGATTCTTTTCGTGCTGGGATAAACAGTTACTTGTTCTTGGTTATCAATGGAGTATTGGCAATAAATCATTTGCCATCGGCTCAAGTGTCTTACTGCCGTTTTCCCAAATTCAAACTTTCCGCGTCTTGGTGAGCTTATTTTGTAGCTGGCCTCCATGACCTCACCCGGCCGGGCAGTAAGTCTGAATTCCCTTTCCGTCAGTAATGTAAATTCCGGCGGATACTCATCCTTGATGATTAGCTTGAAAGCGCGATCGGATTTATTCTCGATTTGCAGTCTGACTGTGATCTCTTCACCAATTCCGGGGCGTTGCTTGATTATCCTTTCGATAGAGAGTTGATGTACCTCACGCCGGCTTTGGAAATAGTCAATAAACGCAATAGCTAAAACCAATATATCGAATGCTGCCACACCATATGCTACCTGAGGGAAAATCCCGTAGAAAATCAGCGGCAATATGCCCATTACAAGCAGCAGATATGTCCTGGGAGCAAAGATAAATCTCATATTTTATTCAGTTAATACTAACCTAAGTTACAAGAACATGGTAACTCATAAAACTTTTGCAAATTTACTTTGTAATTGAAGCCCATTGTTTCCTGCATTAGGGATCATAAAATCCAGCACCGAAAGGACAGGCCTTTGCAGGCGCATTTTTCAAATTTATTGAAAGCAGAATTTTCGAACGAAACTATCCGTGATACTTAGGCTCGACTGGCAATGCAGAATCTAAATTAAAAAGATTGCCGAAAAGCAACCCTCGACACACTAACCGTGCATCGAAATAAAAGAATTTAATTTGAAAAAATCTTCCCAAGCATAAAAATGACTTTTCTCCACACAAAAATAAATGGTTTAGGAGCAATAATTTTTCCTCTTTTTCTATTGCTGGTAATGGGAAATTTCGCAAACTTACCCGCTCAGGAGTCCGATGATCTGAATGAACTGATTGACGAGGCTTTCTTAGCGCGAGCTGACAAAAGCGGTGAGCCAACTGATATTACAAACGAATTTTTTACGACTGATATACCGATTTACTGTATTGTAATGCTCAAAACCGTAAAACCGACCCTTGTTAAAATGGAACTTTTTACCCAGAAGGTTCCCGGTTTTAAAAGCAATTACCTTGTGATCAAAACTTCCTATACAACAAAAGAAGGCCAAAACCGCGTAACATTTACCGGGCGGCCGGACGGGGTATGGAAAGCCGGCACCTATCGGATAAATATTTCCATTAACGGAGATTTAAAAAAGAGTATTGACTTTTCTGTCAAAGCGAAGTCAATAGAAATTACTCAAAAGGCAAGGCGAAAACCCTCAGCCAAAAAAAACTAAGCTTCAGCTACAGCCTGACAAGACAAACTTTATTTAATGCAAAAAACGCATTAATTCAGCACAATTAAACGCGAAATTAAACTTAAAGACATTTGCCAATAGATAAGCCATAGCCAATGCACTGCTATCCTGTCTGGCGGTAAAAAATAGAGCCGCTACAGAGTTTATAGCGGCTCGCCTAATTTATCTCAAAAACCAGCAAAGGCAACTTTGCAGAAACTCACCGTTAAATCACCGCAGGAATCTCGGCCACCTTTGCCGATTCGTTTTATTCTGAAGTTTTTTCCCTTGCAGTACTTCTGATAAATTCATTCTTTAAATCTCCGGCATTACCGGAAATCCCCGGCCTTACCAGACCGCGCAGGCATTTTGCCTAACCATTGGCTGACCTGCCTTGCAGCCGAAAGCGCGGGCGAATTGCGGCATGTTCGACAAGGGTCCATTAACACGCCAACGGGCAGCAGAGTGCGGGTCTGTCAAAACCTGCTGGCGTTCGGCCTCAGGGGTTGATTTCGATGCCCAAATCTGCGCCCAGCCAAGGAAGAACCTTTGCTCTGCTGTAAAACCATCAATTTTTGGCGGCTCTTTCCCTCCTCGAAGTGAACGCATAAATGCATCAAAAGCGATCGTCAATCCGGCAAAATCGCCAATATTCTCGCCGAGTGTTAATTTACCGTTGATAAACAGGCCCGGCTGCACCTGATAATTATTGAATTGATCAACTACGCAGGCTGTCCGCTCTTCAAAGCGCTGGCGGTCTTCTTTTGTCCACCACATCCTCAGGTTTCCGTCAGCATCGAAACGGCTGCCCTGATCATCAAAGCCATGCGAGATTTCATGGCCGATTACCGCGCCGATAGCACCGTAATTTATTGCATCATCTGCATTGAAATTGAAAAAGGGTGGTTGAAGAATTCCTGCGGGGAAAGTTATGTCATTGTTCACCGCTGAATATGATGCATTTACTGTCGAAGGCGAATACGGCCAGCGGGTCTTATCCCTTGGTTTGCCAATGTCATCGTTGTTTCGCTTGATTTCAAATGCCCGGATACGCAGGACATTTGCAAGATAACTATCCCGCTTGAGCTCCAACCCCTTATATCCCCTTAGTTTGTCCGGGTAGCCAATTTTTCTTTTGAAAGCAGCAAGTTTTGCCTGTGCCTGTTTTTTCGTCTCGGGCCCCATCCATTCCAGATTGTTTATCCTGTCATGCAGCGCAGCAATCAGATTATCAATCATCTTATTCATTCTGGCCTTGGCCTGAGGCGAGAAAGTCAGTTTTGCATATTCCATCCCCAAAGCCTCGCCCAAAGCAAAATCTGTATCGCGTACGCAGCGCTTCCAACGCGGTTGCTGCTCTTTCTGCCCGCTAAGATATCTACGGTAAAAATCGAAATAGTTATCAGCGAATGCCTTTGGCAATGATTCAGCAGCACTATTTACAACCATCCATTTCAGATAAACCTGCCAATCCGAAATCGAAACGTCGCTGAGCATCGCATCCATCTCGCGAAAGAATTTTGGCGGCGCCATATTCAATTCGCTGACGTTTGGCATTTTCCGCTCGGCTAAAAACTGCTGCCAATTGAAACGCGGTGTAAGCTTCTGAGCCTCTTCAAGCGTGATTTTATTGTAATTATTATCAGGATTACGCCGCTCAACCGGTGTCAATGATGAATTTGCAAGGCGCGTTTGTATCTCCAGAATCTTGTTTGCATTTGAATTTGCAGTGTCGGGATCGTCACCCAGCAGGGTAAACATCTTTGAAGCATACTGCTTGAAACGCTCTCTTATCTCCTGTGATTTAGGATCATTATTGGTGTAATAATCCCTGTTCGGCAGCGAAAGCCCGCCCTGGCTTGCATTGACTATTACGGCATTTGAATTTTTAAGATCCGGGCCGCCTCCGAACCCAAATAAGGCCGGAATACCGTTATTTTGCAAATCAGCAATTGTACGCATTAAATCATCCGTTGTCGAAATCGAGGATATCTCTTTTAGAAAAGGCTCGATTGGTTTAGTCCCGGCACGTTCAATAGCAGCCTCATCAATACAGGTTGCATAGTAATCACCGATCAACTGCTGATTAGTCCCTCGGGGAGATTTCGTTTTAGAGGCTTTTTCTAAAACTTTATGTAAGATTTCGGTGTTCCTGTCGGCAAGGATATTGAATGTCCCCCAGCGGGATTCTGTTGGAGGTATCTGGGTTCGTTTTAGCCATCCTCCATTGGCGAATTGGTAGAAATCCGAACATGCATCGGCAGCCCGATCCAGATTTGCCGGATCAAACGCCTTGGCCTGTCCTAAAGCCGCAATAACGAGCGATAGCAGGCTGAAAATGGCAGCCGCCGCCCGAAATGATTTTCTCCTGTGCATAATCATGCTCCGATTGATTTTTAGTAGAAATAATTGAAGTAAACCATCTATTACTACGCAAAAGGATTTAACTAGGTTTGCTTGGCTTTCTGCCCGATGGGGCCAAACTGGTTGATGATTTTTCCCCTCTGCAATTGCAGCTAGTGCGAAATAATGTTTTTATTGAAAGCGTTTATAATAACCCTTTGAAGAAAGTTTATAAAAAAGTTTCATTGAAATTAAAAAAAAGAAAAACCGCTTAATAAATTCAAGCGGTTTTTCGCACCAATTACTAGAAACAAATATTTTTCGGCAGGCTTCAGCTTTTTACGGCAAATCTTCAGGCTTGAATCCCCGAAATATAAGGTTACGGTTCTCCTCTGATTTTTTTTCGGCCATAAATAAAGCACTAATACCGAGAGCCCGGTTTCAATCGCAGGTTTTATCAGGAAAACTACCTCATCGTTTGAAACTTTTTCTTGAAACTTTTTCAGTTGCTTTGCCGAGCAGCCGGTTGCTGAGCTGCTTTTTGCCTAAGCTCTGCAACAATCTTTTTCGTTTTCGCTACTTCGTCTTCGCTCATTTTGGTTGCTTTAATGTACTGCTCCAGCTCATCGGCTGCCTCTTTGTAGCGCTTCAGATCGTTTGCATAAAGCTGGGCCAGCTCTTTGTGTATATCCGGATTTTTCTCTTCAGTAAGTTTTTTTGCCTTCAGCAGCGATTTTTCCGCCTCTGGAAAACGTCCCTGTGCTCGGTAGATCGTTCCCATGAGAAGATGAACTCCGGCCGAATTCGGGGCAAGTTCCACGGCTTTTGCAAGTGCTATCAAAGATGCCTTGTAATACTTCTCGCCCATTTTGTAGAAAGCCTGGGCAGCCAGATAAAACGAATATGCGCTTTTGGGGTTTATCTGGGCAGCCTTGATAAATACCTGAGCAGCCTCAATATAAAGCCCTCGCAGCATAAGCTCTAGACCATATCTATGCAATGCCTGGTAATAATCCGGATAAATCCTTAAAGCCTCCTGCAATGCCAAAAAGGCTTCGTCATTTTTTCGGTTTTGCAGGGCTTCTATTGCTTTCTTGAAATTCCTTTCGGCTTCTTTGGGGACCTCCTGAGCAAAAACAACAGCAAGCTCTGCCGCCTTGAGCCCGCCCTCTTTCGGCTGTAGGTAAAAGTCCTCGATTTGCATGCCTTGTGGTTCCTGATTTGGGATTGAAGTGATACTGGCAAGCTCAACCTCCCTTGTCTCATCCATTAGGTCATAGCGAAAAGCATAAACGCGGACATAAAATCTCCCGTCACGCAGCCCGCCGAATTCATACCGGCCGTTGCTTCCGGTCCTTTGACGGGCAATTAGGCGATAATAATTATCTAGCAATTCAACCTCAATATCCGGCAAAGGATTTCTTAGCTTGTCATAAACTGTCCCCATTATTGTATTTGCTGCAAACGCCCTCTCGATACCGCAAAAGCAGACAAACAGAATTGCAGCCGCCACGAGTAAAAGCCTCGAAGCCTGCCTGAGTCGCCCGTTCATTTTCGACCTCCAGATTTGGTAGTATTTAGGAATGTATTCAAAGATTATAGCACTAACTGCTGATTACTGTTAGAAAAAATACATCTAGAATTGACATTGATTTTTTTACCTAGCTGCAGGACTGTCTGCGCCTGAAGATTAATTTTTTTCGGCCATTTTTCTAACACCTTTATTTGCAATTTTTAGCTTTTTTCGTTTTTATTGCTTTTGGAAATTCTTTGCTTTAAGACAACTTTTCCAACCAGGAGCCCTCTTAATCCAAAAGTGCAGGAAAGAAACTATCGAGATGCCGTACACAACCTAATCCGTATCCCCACGGATAACGAGGCCGGAAAACTGCTTGCCCGATTGATTGATTCTCCGGAGGTTCAGCGTTTGCGCCGTATCCGTCAGCTCGGCCTGGCTTATTTCGCATACCAATCAGCAGAGCATTCGCGTTTTACACATTCGCTCGGCGCCTATCATTTCGCAACCAGAATAATCGAGCGCCTGTCAAAACGCCATCAGATTGATGAAGAACAAGCACTTTCAGTCCGCGTTGCGGCTTTGCTTCACGATGTCGGCCATGGGCCGTTTTCTCATGTTATGGAGTCCATAATCGGCTTTCATCATGAAGATTACACTGTTTCGGCCATTCTCGATAATCAGACCGTTATTGGCCGGCTTCTGTCTGGCTTTTCTGCTACTCTTCAGTCCTCGGCGGCAGAAATCATCCGGGGAAAGTGGAAGCCGAGGGCGCTTGCACAGTTGGTTTCATCCCAGCTCGACGTTGACCGAATGGATTACTTGCTGCGCGATTCGATTATGACAGGAGTAAAATATGGCCTCTATGACGTCGAATGGATAATCAGGTCATTGGAGATTGATACAGAAAACGACTTTTTATTTGTCCAAAATCGCGGACTTTTTGCTGTGGAGGATTACCTGCAGGCGCGCTATTACATGTTCAGGCAGGTTTACTTTCATCGTACACTGCGAGCAGCAGAATGCGTACTCCGCTCGATGATAAAACGGGCTGTCCTGCTTAAAAACGAAAACAGGATAGAAACATATTCCAAAGCCTTCAGCCGCCTGCTCGATAAAAAGAAATTAACCCTGGCAGAGCATTTTTCGCTAGATGATTCAGATGTTTTCTTTCATATCAAAAGCTGGCAATCATCCGAAGATAGAATTATTTCAGACCTCGCCCGGCGATTCCTGAACCGCCGCCTGCTTAAAGCTATCGAACTCGACGATGACATCTCCCGGCTCGAAGAAAAAATGCAAAGAGCTGCCGAAGTATTGTCTCGCAAAGGCTTCGATCCTGATTATTATCTAGTGCTTGATTCCGCCGGCGA
>DATLZX010000236.1:0-3893 GCA_035573795.1 Pyrinomonadaceae bacterium
CGTCCAATGCATTCCTGCCGTTTCGCGAAACCATATTGACATAGCGCCTAGGTGCGTTTGCCGCAATAACTTTTATTTTATTTTCCTTTGCAAATTCAATGAGCGGCCTGTAATCGCTCTTATAATTAGGCCATGGACGCGAAGATTGAAGAAAATGATTTTCGGTAATCAACCCTTTAAGATATTCATCCAAAACGATTTGAACATCTCTCTCGAACATCTCCATTGAAAGAGTTACGGTTTTTTTCCCGCTTGCTTCAGAAAAAATCTTTTTCAGCAGCTCGAGCTCGATTTTATGCGCTATTGGGTCATCATGCTTTTCTCCGATGAATAGGACATCTGCAGTCAGTGAGGCGTTGACGATATCTGTAATGGAGCTTGGGCTGCCGTCTGAACGGAAAATGTAGAATTCCTGCGATTGTGCAGAAGTTCCAGAAACATAAACCACAGAACTCAATAATAAAAAAATTGCTAACCTCATCATTAAAATGAGGTTAGCACGAAATCTGAACATAGGGCTACTTAATCTCCTATGATGCGACTAATTTATTGCATTCGGCAGCTCAATCACTTATGAAATGCCGAATTTATTTTACTCGGCTACTTGATCTCCCAAGAAGTACCGAAAGTAAATGAGCGGCCTCTTGCCGGCGCAAATACAAACTGCTCACTATAAGCCTTATTGGCAATGTTCGAGACGCCAACGGTTATACTGAAATTAAACCTTTCACGCCGGAAATAATAACCACCATTGACATTATGCGTAGTAAAGCCGGGCTCGGGGCCGCCGTTGCCTCCCTGATTAACCGGCAAAAGGAAGGAATCAGAAAGCCTTGTCTGCTTACCTACAATCCTTGCATAGTAATCAAAAAAGTAGGACTTGCCGAAATTCTGCCATCTGAATCCGATGTTCGTCCTGAACGGGCTGATAAAATTCAAAGGTTCATTTGCGGCTGTATCATCTCCCCGCAGATAGCTGAAATTTCCATTCGGAGTGAGATAACCAAGATGAATCCTGATTGGATATTCAAACTCAGCCTCAAAGCCCTGTATTCTGGCTTTGTCGATATTTACTGTCTGATAAACTCTTACAGGCGCCCTTCCAGGAGGCGAGCTTACTATCTGGCAATTATTTGAATCATATACAGTTCCGGGCTGAACTATGAAAATCGGACAACCCCTGCTGTCATTTGCCGGAACCGTTGCCAACAAAGATTCATAAAAGTTTGAAAAATATGTAGCAGAGGCAGAAAACTTCTTTGCCCTGACTTTGAGGCCAGTTTCTACATTGAGGCCTGTTTCAGGCTTTAACCTGGGATTACCGACCACAAATCCGCCTACTGACCCTGCATCAGTAAAAAAGAGTTCGAAAATGTTGGGAGTTCTGAAAGAACGTCCAACCCTGGCAGACGCACTGATATTGTCAGTCAGTTGGTAAACTACTCCCAAATCGCCGGTAAATGCGTTGTTTGTAACATCCAGGCCATTGGCAAGACTGCCTATTCCTAAATCAGCAATTTGGTCCTGCCTAAGATTCGGCAAGCTAAAACCAGTAGTCGGCTCGGATTTAGTCAAAAACCTATCAAACCTCAATCCTGCAACCAGCCGCAAGCGGTCAGTCAACAGATGCTCATCTTGAGCGAAAACTGCATAGTTGGATAGGGTCGCATTAGGAACGCTTCTGGTATTACTGACGCGCAGATTCGAAGAATTCGGCGTCGAGCCGGAAATTATCGTACGACGGTCTTTATTATTGTCTCTGAAGAAGCTTGCACCTGCTGTAAGATTGTTTCTTTCGCCCAGGCGCCAGTTCGTCTGAAAATCCAAACCTGTCGTTTTCGTATCGGTTATAGTCTCGCTGAATTGATAAAGGCCCGGGAAGAATGGGGGAACAGGTGGAACTGTCAAAATATTTGTAAAATTTCTGTACTGGGTCTGGTAAAAAGCGCTGGCAGACAGCCTGACAAGATATTTGTTTATCGAGGCCTTATCAAACCTTACATTGACTTTGTCCCGGTTAGAAAATGGGAAGAACCCGTTGAAAGTTCCAACCAAACCTGCAGAACCGATATCAGCACCGCGCCGGCGATCATATCCAGCCTTGAGCGTCGTAGTGTCGTTAATGAAAAACCTTAGCGCAGCCGAACTGTTGCCTGCATGCGATTGGCTATTGAGAGCTTCGCCCTCGGGCGTAATGCTAAATCCGATTTGAGAGAGGTTGTTCAAAAATTGAGCGTCAGGCTCGCCGGTTTTGTAGTTTCCGAATCTTTCAAGCGATTGCGAAAGCCTGAAGGCAAAGCGATTTGAAGAGCCGGTAACGGCCAGGCTGCCCCGCCTTCCGCGCTCATTTGAGCTGAAGTAAGTATCAAGCCTTGCTCCGAGCCGGAAGCCGCTCTCACGCCTGGCAGGGACATCCGTTGTAATTATGTTGATAGTACCGGCCAAAGCGTCAGTTCCATAGAGCACTGAGCCGCCACCTCGGACAACTTCTACGGTCTCGACCTGCGAGAGATCTACAAGACCTAATTCAACTCCGGACTGCTCGGTCGAGGTACGGCTATTGTTAAGCCTTTCGCCGTCCACCAAAATCAGTACCCTATTGCTGTCTAAACCACGGATACGTGGCCTAACCTGAAATCCGCCTTCATTCAGGGTAGATGTTCCGGGAAGAGTCCTGAATAGGTCACCTAGTGTGTTCAATGAACGCTGCTCTATCTGTTCGCGTCCGATAACGCTGACAGGAACAGGGGTTTCACTGTCTGTAATTTGTGTCCTCGTTGCGGTTACAGTTACGTTCTCATTGAAACCACCTACTCTAAGCACCGCATCCAAACGTGCCGGCTGGCCTGCGCCGACCGAAACCTGCATAAATTGTTCGGCAAAGCCGGTCGCCGAAACTAAAACCGAGTATTCCCCATCCCTGAGAGAATCAACAATAACTGTACCGTCGCTGCCTGTAATCAAGGTCTTGACCGGTACATTACCTAGAGTAACTTTAACTTGCGCTCCGGCAATAGGCCTGTCATCGGCATCCTTCACGGAGACTGTCAGACGGCCGGCCGTACTTTGGGAATACGCCAAAGAAGTAAATAAAAAAGTACTTATCAGAACCAAAAATAATCTTTTCATTTTAGCCACCAATTTTTTTGAAGTAGAAACAATTAGATATTAAAAGAAATGCTCAAAATAGTTAATTAGTAAAACTTGAAATTCTTTCATTGAAGTTATTAGGATTTGTAATTTTACGACCTCCGACGATTTGTCCGAAAGCATCAAATGTAGTTATGGCAGAATCAACAATTACTTCTGTATTACTGGTGCTCAGCCTCGAGTATTTTGTAAGAGCTTCTACAAAATCAAGCCACATCTGCCTCGCATTGCTCCCGTAATTTGTGAAAAAAGCCGCCCCATTATCTTTTCCGATCTGGAATTTCTCATTAAGCTGCCTGGAGATAACCTGTCCACCAAGAGTTGCTCCCTCAACAACGTAAAGGCTGCCAAAGGCCGAATCCGGGTTTTCGAGATCCGGCAAAAGCCCATTTTCGACAGCTACGACATCGCCGGTATCTACACCAAGTGAATCGAGGTCTTTGATCAAAAGCGGCAGCTTGCGACGTTTTTCATAATCAAAGCCATATTCGAGAAGAAGTGAATTGTTCAGAGATGTTTCATAGGCCAGATAGAACCTATAAAACCCCTTCAAGAGTTTTCCATAGCTCTCGATGTCTTTTGCAGCGGTGAAGACGTCAACCACCTGTTCGAGTTTTTCATGAATGGGCCGCGTTTTTTGCCGAAGTGACTCTAATATTTCACTCATAGTTTGTTAGCCGAATAAAGAAAAAAATACCTACAGCCTGAGGTTGTAACCATCAGGAAAAGCAATATCGCAATTG
>DATLZX010000237.1:0-8392 GCA_035573795.1 Pyrinomonadaceae bacterium
AATGCTTGGTGTATCAGATTCTTTGGTCTCTGACTACCGCAAACGCATTGAGACGGCCCTGCAGGATATAGCATTCGAGGGCGTAAATGAGGCTCGCCAGTTTGAGCGTGCCTTGAAAAAGACTGTCAGTGATTTGATCGCACCTGCAAAACCGCAAGTTGCGGCTTGATGACATATTGATCTTTTCCGCACCAAAATTTCCTAAAGCTAACAAATTTCCCAGCAATCTATTTCATAAGCTAATCTATTTCATAAGTAGCTATACTCGTCGGCGTCTCAAAACAGGCTACTTTATAAACTCGGACTCTATCGTCAGATAATCTTGAATTTAAGTACTCAACGAAAAATCTGGCTATATTTTCTGCCGAGGGGTTTAATTCTTCATCGAATGGCGGAAGCTCATTCAGATTTCTGTGATCCAGATATCTGATCACCTCATCAGCGGCCTTTTTTAAATCTCCGAAATCAATCAACAGGCCGATTTCGTTAAGCTTCTCGCCGCATGCAAAAATCTGCACTTTATAGTTGTGCCCATGCAAATTTTCGCACTTTCCTTTGTAACCTCTCAATTGATGAGCACTGGAAAATTCCCGCTCAATCATTACTTCGTATTTACCACTCATAGGTAATATGCTTAACCTGCTTTATTTATGATTTTAACAGAAGCAGAAAATCTCAATTTAATACTCTTTCTTCGAAGAAATCTAACCTCAATATTTAAAAAATCATTTGAGTGATTAATATAAATATCCTTTTTCCTCAAATGATTGTTTCATCAAAATCATTTTTTTCGATCATCATGAAATCTTTTCGATTTCTTCAAAAACTTGACTGATATCAGATAACTTGGTCGTTATCGGCATTTTTGGCAGGCTCTGTAAAAAATATCTGCCATAGGTTTTGGTTCGGATTCTCGGATCCAAAATGGCGATCACTCCGCGATCTAGCCTGCTTCTGATTAACCTTCCAACTCCCTGTTTGAGCTGAATCACTGCTTCTGGAACGCAGAATTCCAGAAAAGCATTGCCGCCCGCAGATTCGATTGCTCCGATTCTGGCGGCAATAACCGGATCCGTTGGGACCGAAAACGGCAATTTATCAATGATCACGCACGAAAGCATCTCGCCCTGCACATCAACACCCTGCCAAAAACTCACTGTCGCAAACAGAACGCTACCTGCCACGCTTTTGAATTCATTCAATAAAGCCTTCTTTGATCGCGTGCCCTGCAGCAGGCAATTGAAATTCACTTTTGAAGAAACCAGTTCATAAAGCGTATTCATTGATTGATTGCTAGTACACAAAACGAATGCCCTGCCGTGGGTCATTTTGAGGATATTTACTATTTCCCTTGCCGCAGCCTCGCCGAATTCGGGCAATCTCGGATCAGGCATTCCATCAGGCAGGTACATCAAGCATTGGCTTTCGTAATCAAAACTACTGGCTGCCGTCATTGTCATGACTTTGCTGTCATTTAATCCAAGGCGGTTTCTTATATAATCAAAGCTGCCAGCACTTGAAAGCGTGGCCGAGGTTAAAATACAGCTATCCGTTTTTTCGAATAATTTCTCAACTAAAATGCCTGATACATCTATCGGCGTTGCGCCAAGTCTTAAGGTTCTGCCAGATCTTTCTACCCAATAGACAAACTCCTTTTCCTCCTGATTTACAACAAAGTTTAAGCTAAACCTGAATTCCCTGAATCTTCGCAAAATGTTTTCAAACTCAGGGCTGTCATCACTTTTCGGCTCGAGCATCTGAATTATGTCCGAAAGAACTGCGAAAAGCTCTGTAAGTGCTGCCGCGGCATTATTTAGCCCGCTTTTGTAATTATTATTTTGCTTGAACCTGTTTGGATTGAGGGTTTGCCTTCCTTCTGATTTCAATGAAGCTGCCGAAATAAAAAATTTATCGCCCAGGCCCAGCAGTTTTTCTGCCTTTTTTGAAGCATTCCGAAACTCAGGAGAGTCTTTGCTGAATAAATTCAGATAATCCCTGGCCAGCTCGTTTAATTGAAAATTGGTTACCGCTATTCCAAAATAATCCGAAGCGACCTCTTCTATTAAATGAGCCTCATCAAAAATAACTGCTGAGTAGTCAGGTAAAACCCTTCCGAAATTGCTCCCCTTCAGGCTAAGATCAGCAAAAAAAAGATGATGATTTACAACCACGATATCAGACTCGATTGCTTTTGCCCTCATTCGGGTTATAAAACATCTTTCAAAATCGGGACATTTCTGGCCAAGACAAACTTCTGAGCGAGCATTTATCCTGCTCCAGAATGAAATATCCTCTGGTAAATAATCTAGTTCGCTTCGGTCTCCATTTTTAGTTTCTTTTGCCCATTGCCTGACACTGTCAAATTGTGAAAGCTGCTCGAGCCCATCCAGGATTGGCTGCTGCTCGGCTTTTTCTAATCTGAAGAGGCAAAGGTAATTCCCGCGCCCTTTCATATACGAAGCAGTAAATTTGCCTCCGAAAAGCTTTGAGAGGAAAGGCAGGTCTTTTTCCATCAACTGCTCCTGAAGGTTTTTCGTGCCTGTGGATATCAGGATTCTTTTGCGTCCCTTGATGGCAGCCGCTATTGCAGGTACAAGGTAAGCAAGTGTCTTGCCTGTCCCTGTTCCGGCCTCTACAATAAGATGACGGCCTGACTCCAGGGCTTCAGCCACAGCTTTAGCCATCTCGATCTGGCCTGGCCTGAACTCATATCCGGGATGAAGCCGGCTGAGCGTCCCGCCTGGAGGAAATACCTTTTCCACTATATCTTTCAATTCTTTCACTGTGATTATTTGTTTTTCTTGATAATCTTCTTGTTGATACTTTTTGTTAATACTTATGGTCTATTTTCTCTTTGATTTATTTGATTTCTCTCACTCTGGTTTTTTGCTCTGATTCCTACTTTATTACCTATTTAGCACTTATTAAAGGCAGTATAGTTAAGTGCTTATACTTACAATAGTTAACTGAATATATCGTTTATAGGATTTCTTTTTATTTCTTGAGGAATATTATTGCTATTGACATTATTATTTATTAATAGTCAGAATTGTATTTGTCGGTAGTTCCCCGATAAATTTTTGTTGTTTTTGTTTTGCTATCCCACCCCATTCTCAGGTTGTTTTGCAGGCCCTGACTTTGGGTCGGCCGGTTTTAATGACTTTGAGATATTCAATAGCCAAGTAAAAAATATTTTATTAATCGGAGCTTATTCGATAGATGCCAAAAATTACCCTTTTTCGTATTAATTTGATTCTAGCAATTAGTGGGTTATTTATTTTTACCACACTTGCAATCATTCCTGTGTTTTTTGTAACCCATGCAGGAATCCAAACCGGAGAAGGCCTTTTTCCAAAAACTAAAAGCCACAAAAAGTCCCTGCCAAACTACGATATACGAACTGACAAAGGGGCTTACCCAATCATTTCTCAACTCCGGACTCGTGAGGGCAAAACTGCCTATCAGGTAGCTGACATACGAGAATCAGCTTTTGCTGCAGAGAACTCTCTACGGCAGAAAGTAAGATCTCTTAAAGTTGAGTTCAGTACGACGCTGCAGCTACCTGAAGTGATCTCACCCGAAATCGGTATAGCCAGGAATTTTCTTACTCCTCAGTCCGCTGAATCCAGGCCACAGATTTTGAAAAACTTCATTCGGGAAAACAACGAACTTTTTGGCATCAGATATGATCAGGTTGACAATCTGGAGGTTGTCGCCGATTACAAAAATCCGGGAAACAGTATCTCATTTGTCAGGCTTGCCCAAAAAGTTAACGGCATACCTGTTTTTAGAGGAGAGGTAAAGGCCGGCTTTACCAAAAACGGTGAGATAATCAGAGTAATCAATAATCTTGCCGCCGCCGCAGAGCCCTCATTAACCTCGACTGATTTCGGCGATCCAAATGTTGCTGCCCAGGTTGCCCTCCAAAACGTTGGCCTTGCAAGCGCAAATGCTGAACTTTCGGTGAATTCTGCCCGCTCATCAGACAAAAGGGTAGTTTTCGGAAACTCCGATTGGGCGACCACTGCAGAAAAAATTTACTTTCCTTTGGAGCCGGGAACTTTAGTGCCTGCATGGTGCGTACTCGCTTGGGGTGATGTAGATGCTTTTTATGTCATCGTGGATTCCAAGTCCCAGACAGTCCTCTGGAGAAAGAACATCACCGAAGACCAAACCCAATCCGCTACCTACAACGTTTGGACTAACCCAAACGCTATGATTAATGTTGGCAGAAACCCGGCACCATTCTATCCGGGCATGACCTCACTGGCCGGCCTTCAAGGCAGCGCCGTTCCACGTTCTCAGGTTACCCTTATTGGAAATGAAGCTCCATACACTTTCAATAACAACGGCTGGATTACTGATGGCCAAAATACAACCGATGGAAATGCTGTTGAGGCAGGGCTGGACCGCGATGGTTCCGGCAATCAAGCATCTAATGGCGTTGATGCTAATTCAAAACCGAATGGCAATCCTTTTCGGGTATTCGATTTCCCGATAAATCCCGGTATTCCACAGCCATCGCCCGGTACGGGAACCGGCGATTCTCCGCTGCCCAGCGGTTCTACGCCCACTCCTTGCCTTTCTCCTGGCACAAGCCCCGCTCCGACTGATTTCCAAAAAGCTTCGGTTACCCAACTTTTCTATACTGTTAACCGATATCATGATGAAATGTACTTGCTTGGTTTCAATGAACAGGCAGGCAATTTCCAACAGGATAATTTCGGCCGCGGAGGCCTGGGTAATGACCGCATTTCGGCCGAAGGACAGGACTGCTCAGGTACTAATAACGCAAATTTTGCAACTCCCTCCGATGGCACCAGAGGCCGTATGCAGATGTATCTCTGGACAGCACCTAACCCGGATTTTGACGGTAACCTCGATGCCGAAGTCGTAATACATGAGCTAACGCATGGACTCTCCAACCGCCTGCATGGCAACGGGTTCGGACTGAGCGGAAGCATGGCAAGAGGAATGGGCGAGGGATGGTCAGACTTTTATGCTCACGCGATGCTGAGCACCCCGAATGATCCGCTCGACGGCGTATATCCTATGGGTGGATATGATACCTACCTGCTTGTCGGTGTTGGTTATAACAATAATTACTACGGCATACGCCGTTTTCCAAAAGCGATCATGTCGGCAACCGGCGGCCCGAATAACAAGCCGTATAACCCGCTGACTTTTGCAGATATTGATTCAACCAAAATCAATCTATCAGATGGTGCTTTCCCTCCAGCCTTTGTAGGGACGGCCGATCAGGTGCACAATGCCGGCGAAGTTTGGAGCTCCGCCCTTTGGGAAATACGCGCCAAATACATTGCAAGGCTCGGCTGGGCAGTGGGCAATCGCCGTATCCTGCAGCATGTAACTGATGGAATGAAGCTTGCTCCGCCCGATCCAACCTTCCTGCAGGAAAGAGATGCAATCATTGCCGGAGTGCTCGCCACCGGAACAGCGGAAGATATACGCGATATTTGGGCAGGTTTTGCAATTCGTGGAATGGGAGCTTCCGCCTCTATCCAGGCTCGCGGAACAGGAACCGGTGATGCTCGGGTTACAGAAGCGTTCGACTTGCCTAACCTCAAGCAGTCGCCTGCTTTGACTATTTCAGATGCATCAGGCAACAATAACGGAATTTTCGATCCGGGCGAACCGATTTTAGTTACGGTACCGCTTACTAATCAAACTGGCTACTCAGCCACCGGCGTATCTGCTCAAATAGTCGGCGGCGGCTCTGCAAATTATGGCAATATCCCGCATAACTCAACAGTAACAAAACAATTGACTTACACTATACCGGTTTCAGCAAACTGTGGCAGCCTACTTACTCTTACCATTAACGTAAATAGCAGCCTTGGCCCAACGTCATTTACTGCGTCAATCACAATCGGAAACTTGAACCCGGTTCTCACTCAGAATTTTGATGGCGTAACGGCACCGGCTATTCCAGCTGGCTGGACGGTTGTAACAGAACAAAGCGGGACTGCGTTTGTTACCTCCACATTGAGCCCTGACAGTGCCCCTAATTCTGCTTTTGCTCTTGACCCGACTACCGTAGGCGGCGGCACTTCTCTGGTCAGCCCGTCGTTTAACATTACCACAAATCTGGCAAGGGTAGTTTTCAGAAATAAGTATGATACCGAGTCAAGCTGGGACGGCGGAGTACTGGAGATCAGCGTAAATAACGGTGCATGGACTGATATTATCACCGCCGGCGGAACTTTCATTTCAGGCGGCTACAACGGGCTTCTCGGCAACGGCACCAATAACCCAATTGCTAACCGTAACGCCTGGACCGGATCTTCCGGCGGATATATAACTACCGAAGTGCTTTTGCCCAATAATCTTGCCGGGTCCAGCGTTAAACTGCGTTGGCGCTTTGGGGCAGATGACAATACTGCTGGTACCGGTTGGTACATTGACAATATTAAAATCTCCGATGGCGCAACATGCAGCCCATTCTCAACTCAACGCCAGGTCAGATCGGACTTTGATGGCGACCACAAATCGGATATTTCGGTCTGGAGGCCATCTGACGGTTTCTGGTACTTGATTGGCTCGACGTCCGGATTTTTCGGCTATACCTGGGGAATACCCGGCGATATTCCCGTTATCGGCGATTATGATGGCGACGGCAAAACAGATGTAGCCGTTTACCGAAATGACGGTACGATGCCCGGCCGCTTCTATATCATTCGCAGCAGCAACCTGAGCACTCAGGAAATCTTTTGGGGAATACTTGGAGATATCCCCGTTGTCGGTGATTATGATGGCGATGGCAAAACCGATATTGCCGTCTGGCGCCCCTCAAATGGCACCTGGTACATAATTTACAGCGGCGGCGGAGGCGTGAACCTCGCTTTCGGGACCAACGGCGATTTGCCATTTGCCGCTGATTTCAATGGTGATGGCAAGACTGAACTGTCAGTTTATCGCCCATCTACCGGTGAATGGTATTGGTCGCCCATAGTTTCTGGCAATGTCGGCCCGATGACAAAAGTTCAATGGGGGCTGTCAACCGATAAACCCATAGCCGGTGATTATGACGGAGACGGAAAAGACGATATAGCCGTCTGGCGTCCTTCTACCGGGGACTGGTTTATAATTAGAAGTTCTGATGGCCAGGTTATGATCGTAAATTGGGGTATTCCGGGAGATGTCCCTGTTCCGGCCGATTATGACGGCGACGGTAAAACAGATATTGCCCAATACCGTAACGGCGATTGGTTCATCATCAAATCGTCAGGAGGCCAACTCTTTACCTCCTGGGGAATCAATACTGACATTCCCACTGAAAAAAGCTATTTGCCTTGATCATGTTGTAATTGATTCCGTAATAAAGCATTAAAGCTTTTTTTAAGGGCCCGTGGCAATAAGCCTCTGGCCCTTTTTGTTTCCCTTGAATTTGTAATTTTTTTCTGATTAGACAGTGATTGTATCTTTCTGACTCAATTTTTCTTAAATTCATTGACAGCAGGTTTCGGGCTTGGCATCATTTTTTATAATTTGTTTAACCTTTAATAATTTGTTTGACCAGCAGATTTTTCTAATTCGGATTTCTCGAATTGATATTTCTTTTGTTTTTCTGGATTCTCTTTTGATTGTCTTTTTCTGATTAATGTTTTTCATCGGCTTTCTGAGGCTTTTAGACCATCAAAATATTTGAAAATTTAATCCATTCCGGGCAGTACATTCGACTAATTCTTATGAAAATACCATCCAGTAAAAAACCACTGCGTTTGATCAAGATTTTAGTTTCAGCCGCGTTCTTCTCGATTTTTGCTTTAATATGCCTGTTATCCGGCAGTTTCGAGGGTTCAGTAGTAGAGGCGTCTGCTTTTGGGCCGGCACCGGGATATACAGGAGCTGTAGATGAAGGCAACTGCACCGCATGTCATTCCAGCTATGCTGTAAATAGCGGCAGCGGTAATATCCAGATATCAGGCATCCCAAGAAATTACAAACCCGGCCAACAAATCCCGGTTACCGTTACCGTAAATCAAAGCGATGCAGTACTTTTCGGATTTGAGCTGACTGCAATTGACAGCACTGGCAATAAAGCTGGCGACCTGACATTTCCTTCGGCCTCGCCTCAGCCACTCCAAACCGTGAATGGCTTCATAAATGGCATCCTCAGGCAGTATATTGAACATACCAACCAGGGCATTACACCCACTGTCTTCGGGACCAAGTCCTGGCAATTTACCTGGACTGCGCCTTCAGCCAGAGTTGGTAAAATCAGCTTTTACGCTGCCGGTAACGGTGCCGACAGCAATGGCAGTACCAGCGGAGATTATATTTATACTACCTCTACATCAACCTATACTGATACAAACATTGCCAGCTTTGATGATGACGCCATTACAGATATTTCGGTTTATCGGCCATC
>DATLZX010000238.1:0-2478 GCA_035573795.1 Pyrinomonadaceae bacterium
CCCTTGCTTTTGTGTAACCATTGCTCTGGAGCATCTGGGAGAGGTAATCCTTGGCGTAACTTATGATCCCACTAGAAATGAGCTTTTTACTGCCGAACGCGGTGCAGGAGCCGCCCTTAATGGAAAGCCGATCAAGGTTTCTACCACAAACAAGCTCGAAGATGCTCTTCTTGTAACCGGCTTCCCGTACGATCTGAAACAGCGGCCGCACCTTACTCAACAGTTTGAAGACCTGCTTTTCGCCTCGAGAGGGGTCCGCCGGGATGGATCAGCAGCAATTGATATGGCGTATGTAGCATGCGGCAGATTTGATGGCTTTTGGGAAGAAGGCCTGAATCCCTGGGACATGGCCGCAGGCAAGCTGTTGATAGAAGAAGCCGGCGGATGGGTTACGGACTATTTTGGACAGCCTTTCGACCTTAGAAAACCTCCTGTCTGCGCCAGCAACGGGTTTATCCACAACGAAATGCTAAAAATTCTTCAAAGGTAATTTTTTCACCCATCCCGGCAGCTTAAAAAATTTAAAATTTTTTTTAATACTGTTAAACCTTGATATTCATTCCTACCTTTTGAAAAAGGCTTTTCTGGGGCATTGGCCGGGTCGTAGATTTACAATAACTTATGATACTCTTTTCTTTCATTTGCAGTTTTGCTAAAGCTTTGCTTGCGAATGGTTGAGTGCATGCAATGGCAGCAACTTTTATGGTGATTTATGGCTTGGTTCAGACGGGACAAACCTAAAATTGGCTCTTCAGCAGAGAACGAGCGCACGGTAAAAACGGAAGGCATTTTCGTTAAATGTCCGGAGTGCGAAAATCCACTCTATAAGCGAGAGCTCAAAGAGTCTCTGCAGGTATGCACGCATTGTTCATACCACTTCAAAATCTCTGCCAATGAAAGATTTGATCAGATTTTCGATGAAAGCGCCTATCAACTACTGGACGAAAACATAACTTCTGACGACCCACTGGGTTTTTTCGATTCAAAGCCGTACAAAGAGCGGATCGAGCAGGCAAAGAAAGCCTCAGGCCTTACGGAAGCGGTGATTACTGCTAAAGGACTGGTTGGCAAGCATCTGACCTTCGCTGCTGCAATGGATATGTCTTTTATTGGTGGCTCGATGGGTTCGGCAGTTGGTGAAAAAATTACGCGCCTTATTGAATACGCAATTGATGAAAAAGGAGCCGTAATAATTTTCTCGGCCTCGGGCGGAGCCAGAATGCAGGAAGGCGCTTTGAGCTTGATGCAAATGGGTAAAATCTCTGCAGCACTTGCCGAACTCGATCGGCGTAATCTGCCCTTTATCTCAGTGCTTACTGACCCGACGACGGGCGGAGTTACCGCCAGTTTTGCAATGCTGGGCGACGTCATAATAGCCGAGCCAAAAGCCCTGATTGGCTTTGCCGGGCCGAGGGTTATCGAGCAGACAATTCGCCAAAAATTACCCAAAGGCTTTCAAAGGAGTGAATTTCTGCTGGAGCATGGAATGGTTGATATCGTTGTTGACCGCCGGCAAATGCGAGAGACGATAATCAGATTGCTGGATTTTATGTGTGCCGGCAATCGGAAATGATTGATGATGCTGCCAAGGAGAATTTATTTTTGTAATTTTTATAGAGTTTATTAATTTTTTTCGATGATTAAATTCCTTGCCATAAGAATAATTTCTTTAAACATTTCTGATAAACCAATTTACTCCTTGTTATTATCTGTTTAATCTAAAAAATTAATTACAAGATTAGTCTTTTCAGTGCTTTGGATTGAATTTTGAGCAAGCGACAAATTACCTCTTTTCGCTGGGTGCCGAGCTGCCCTCGATGAAACTCGGCCTTGAAACAACCAAAAAGCTTTTAGCCGCTCTTGGCAATCCGCTTGATAAAACGCTGAAGATACAGGTCGTTGGTACAAACGGCAAAGGTTCGGTCTGTGCTTTCCTAGATGCGATTGCCCTAAGTGCAAACATCACCTGCGGGAGCTTTACATCACCTCATCTTATTTCACCCACAGAACGCATCCGAATTAATGGACGCAACATTCCAGAAGAAGAATTTGCCGAATTGACAGAGCTTGTTGCCAAAACCATTGATGGCCTGCTTAAAGATGGGAAATTATCCGCAAGGCCGACCTTTTTCGAGCATATTACGGCAATTGGAGCTTTGGCCTTGGAACGGGCCGGCGTAAAGCTTGCGATTCTGGAAACAGGCCTCGGCGGACGCCTGGATGCTGTTACAGCGTTGAATTCCCAGATTATTGCTTTTACAAGAATCGGGCTCGACCACCAACAGTATCTCGGCAATGATTTAATCTCCATCGCAAGGGAAAAAGCCGCAGCATTGCACAAGCAGTGCAGGGCGGTTTTGGGACTGCAAGTCCGGGAAGTCAAACAACTGCTGATTAGCTGCTGCCGAAGGTTGGATCTCGAGTTTTACGATGCCGGAGAAGTCCTGATCGAGCAGGCAAGCCCGATCCTGTCTGAAA
>DATLZX010000239.1:0-4460 GCA_035573795.1 Pyrinomonadaceae bacterium
CCTGAAAGCCTGATTGCCGGAGGGATTTGTAACAACCAACCCAAATCGCATATCAGGTGAAGAAATCATTTCCCAGTTTTCTGCTCCGAGCGATGCAATAGCCCTAGAAATTGCGATTTGCTGGACTCTATCAGCCGCCGCCGCCCTACCAATGGCATCGTTAATGATCTTTTCGTCCTGAAAAAATTTGGAAAGATTAAGGTCGGCTCTGAATTCTCTAATCTGGCACCCCTGCTGTTTGACAACGCAAACTGCCGCAGTAGAACTTATCACTCCTAAAGATTCCGGCGGAAAGGAATCGTAAACGTCAGTCAACACGGCATATTCATACTGCGGGCTTGATTGAGCCTCTGCGGGTTCGCTTCTTAGCGAATAAAGGAAAGAACCGGCAGTTACAAAAATCATTGACGCCAATAAAACTGATCCAAATTTGTTTTGTAGCATAAATCTTCTCCTTGAGAATTAAGCATAGCTATGAAGGCCGGGGAGAAGATAGCTTACGCCGAGATAAGTGAAAACTACCAAAAGAAATGCAACGATTGCAAAATAGGCTGAGCTTCTGCCGGTCCAACCTCTCGAGATCCTTGTATGAAGAAAACCTGCGTATGTAAGCCAAGCAACAAGTGCCCCGGTTTCCTTCGAGTCGAAACCCCATGGCCTTCCCCAGGATTCGTTTGCCCAGATTGCACCGGTAATCAAAAGCATTGCCAGACCAGCAAAAGCGAGGCTTCCGGTTTTGTACATAAGACTGTCTAAGGATTCCAAGCTGGGCAGCCGACGGCGAAGCGTATCGGTACGGAAAGAAAATAGGATCAAAAAACCAGTCGCAGCCAAAGCAGTTATCAAACCCGAAATTTCAACAGGATTTGTATTCAAGCTGAGGTAAAAGCGGTCTTTGTTTTCATTAAAATAACTTCTGCCGGCTTGTTCTAGTTGTGCTGTAGAGAGTGCAGATATTTCTCTGGCAGATAGATTTTGCCTTTCAGCAAGGGCTCTGCCGGCGGTGACGTATCCCGAAGGATCATTAGCCAATTGCTGCTCTAGTTGCTGAGCAGGATTTTTGAGACTGCTGATACCGCTTACGATAAAAGCAATTGCAATCAACTGTGCGAAAAAACCCAGGCGGAAAAAGTAATTTCCAAATCTACCGGCAGCGGCGTTTTTCTGGTAAAGAAAGATCAAATAAGCTACTGCAGCGGCGGCCAGCAAAACAGCAGAGATTACCAAAGCAGGGCCGGCAAATGGGATTTCAACGCGAAAAGGAGCCGAGAATGGTTTGCCTCCGGCCGGATTGGGCACGAAAAGGCCTGCACGGTAAACAAATTCTGTAAGCACGGAGAATTTACTGATTGTTGCAATTACAGAAATTGCAAAAACACAGGCCCAGATAGACATTGCTTCGATTCGGGCATTATCTTTAATCAGATAGGCTACAGCAACAGCAAAGCAGACGAGTGCTACGCCATAGCTCAGTGATGCTACGCCGACATGTATCGGCCTCCAATAAGAATCGAGAACCGGAGGCAAGTCAATAAATTCGCCTCCGATAAACCTGGCAAGTGTGAGGATAATCGCAGCAAGGGGAAGCGCAAATGCGCCGAGTGTTTGAAATCTCTCGCTTCTGGCTAGGAGCAGCATTGAGATGCCGGCTCCAAAGGCAAAGGCAAGGCTGAGATCATAAAGGTTAGCAAATGGAATATAGCGAAAGATCCATGGCGTTTCAGTTTGACCACTTGCGCGTAATATGGCTATCTCTCTGTCATAAGCATTGACCCAACGCACCAGCCAGCTTGACAGATTGAAGAAAACTCCAAGTGCAGCACTCCAAAAACCTATACGTTGAGCCATTCTTGAGGGAGCGTAGAGGTTGGTCAATTCAAAAAGAGCTCCGAGTATGTAGCATGCCAGGGCAAGCATCATCAAGGCTGTATCGGAAATAAAAACGTTTCCAGCTTCAATTCTGGCTAAAAGCATCAGAAGTGAGCCGATTATGACGCCTGCAGCCGGTGCATACTGCCAAAATCGGCTTTCTACTTGGGAAGTGTAAACCTGTTCTTGAGTTATTGCTTGTGCCATAGTTATTGCCTCCTCATGCTTTTTATAAGCAGTAGTGCTTTTTTAATACTCGAGCGTTTTTCGTTTATTATCTATAACTTGTACCAGGCTTCGAGACTGCCTCATACACCCTTCAGCAAATAACAAAACTAAAAAAACCGTTCGTTAAATTCAGGCAAATTATTCCAAACAGAATTATTCGAGTCTTAAAAGTTTTTCAGTAAAATTCTACAATAGAATTACGCAGTAAAAAATAAGTATAGAGATCAGTTTTTTCTTTTATTTTTCCGCAAAAATCTTCCTACAGACGCCAATAAAAGTTTTTTCAAAAGCAGCAAAATTTCTGTTTACATCGCCCGAGAGTGTTACTTTTGACCCATTTTCTGATTCTTCAACCACTCCCCAAAGTCTTTTATGAGATGTAAAAAATACAAACACTAAAGCGGCAATCAGCCCAATACCTCCGAAATACCATGCCACAAAAGCCCCATTGTAAGGATCGTATTTTATTGAAAGTACATGAGCAAGCGGCGCTTTTTGGTAATCAACGAGCCGCCATTTGTACCCAGCTTTCGGAGCGCCAACAGGCATCTGGCTGCTTAATTCAGCTGCAAATGCAAAGACCCTGATAGGCGCTTCGCCAGGTTTTGTCACGCTTAAGACGGCCACAGGGTTGCGATAATCTGCCGAACGCGTGTCGGGCTGTCCCTGGGCATTGAATGCAAAATCAGGAAAGAAGGCGTCGTATTTAATTACAGTACCATCCGGAAGTGTTGCTGTGCCTTGTCTCTGGACGGTAACGATTTGCTCTGAGCCATCAGCTACGGAGGTTAATTTAAGTGTAATCTGACGGGCGTTTCCAACAGGGATTGTCTGAGCCTGGAAAAACCGATAACCTCTGTAGGTAAATGGCTTGTTGAGAGCAACATCGGCAGTTGTAGTGCCGCGCTGCGGATCATCAATGCGGATTCGTGTTCTCCAATCAAGTGTATTGGTTATGTCAATTCCACCGGTTGGGTCAATGAGTTTTTGCTCGATGTCTTCACAATAGATCGTAAAGGGAATTTGCACATCGAACTTTTCTTTCTTGTCCAGGTCGAACTGAATAAGCTGTATTTTGTCGGTGCTCTCGCCAGGAACCATCCTTACGTCCGCATCAAATCCGGTCTGCAAAGAAACAAAGTGGCCAAGGAAAAGTATTAGTAATGCAATATGTACTAGATAGGCACCAATACGGTTGAATTTACCCTTTTCGCCAAAGACTGTAAGCGTACGCTTTGAAATCTTTTGCGAGAAGTTTTTCGTTCCGTCCGGATTGATTGCGTAATCTTCAATGAATGTTTCGGTTACTGTGGGTTTGAATCCTGCGGACTGGAAATATTTTGATATTATTTGAGCAGCCTCGTCAGCTTTTTCTGGCAAGAAAGATTGTTCAGAGTATTTTCTGGACTTAGCCCAGGCAGGTGTAGCTGTAAGTTTTGGTTTTGAAATGTAGCTCCAGGCAGTAGGGAATCTGTCAATCGAGGCAAGGATGATATTCAATGACAGCAATAAGAGCAGGGCATTAAAATACCAGGTATGATAAATATCGAAAAACCCCAGCCTCCCGAAAACGATCTGCTCTGCAGGCGTGAGTGAAGCATAGAAAGAATCAAAGCCCTGTACGTTCTGCTGAACAATCAGCATTCCTATCATTGAAAGAATCACTAAAGCGATAAGGAGAAAAATCCCAAACCGGACGCTGCTCAAAAGGGCGAGAAATCTGTCAAGCGGCCCTTGAGCGATCCTTGCAGAGGTGGTTGAGGTTATGGATTCTTCAACTGCTGACATTGAATTAAATTCGAATTTTATTGTATCGGCCTATTGCAAAACTTTTACTCAGAAATTTTTCTAAAAGAAGTAAGCAAATACAAAAAAAATTATTAAGTAGGCTTTTTGCACAAGAACCTGCAGTCAATTAATTAAAGCTTATCTGCGAATGCAAACTTTGCGATTTACAAAGTCTTGAAATAACGTCTTACTTGTCAAATTTCAATATACTTAATCTCCTGTTGTTTTTCCACAAGAAAAATATAAGCATTGCTAATCTATATTAGGCTTGTTGCAATGATTTCGAGTTTGGAAATCCAATCAAAACAAATTATCCTAACTAAAGGAGTTTCTTTATTTTTTTTGCGAAGCCTTTTCATTCTTAGTCCTGCAGGGAATGGCAGGTATTTTACCGAAGGCAATCTGTATAAATTTTGAGAATAACTGCCATAAATAAGCGGGAAATATCGAATGAGGTTAGAAATCATAGATCAAAACTGAATTACAATGGAATCTCAAGCTGCAAATATAGTTGCTGAACAGGCAAGCGTTGCTACACGACTTTCGGCTTATTTCGAACTTACAAAACCGCGGAT